>JBAUIP010000371.1:0-3341 GCA_049683055.1 Pricia sp. | reverse complement strand
GATGCGGTTGCCCGATGGCGGCCAAGGCTTGTTTGACATTGATTTCCTGGCCGTTGTGCTCCAATTTCACGAACTGTTTGGCCGCCGCGATAGCACCCGAGCTGACAATGATAAATTCATGGCTGTCATTCAGTTGTGCGATTTGCCGTCCGATATCCTCGATCTTGCCTCGGGAAATCTGATCGGTTTCCTTGGTCAGCGTGTTGGAGCCGATTTTTAATAGGATACGCTTTTTAGGTGTCATAATCTGTTTTACTCCCAAAACTTCCCACCGCCCATGTCGCTTTTATTGAATGATAAATTGCTCGGTTTCGGTTGGTGTCGGTCATTTTTCGTTATTCAAGGGTTCGGCGCTGCTTTGAATTTGCTTTGACATCGTTTCAAGTTCTGCCTTCAATCTCTCAAAAAATACATCCAAATCCGTTTCTGTAATATTCAGGGCGGGAAGAACCCGGAGCACATGTTTGTTTTTGGCCCCTCCGGTAAAGAGAAATTGGTTGTGGATAAGCCGTTTTCTCAGCTCGCCCACCTCAAGGCTTGTTCCAGATTCTATTGCGGCAAGTCCTGTCACCTTGGATTCTGCCTCGTTCTTAAATTCAAGGCCGAGCATCAATCCCCTGCCTTTAACTTTTTTGATTTGTGGGATGTCCGCCGCCAAAGCCCTAAAATATCCTTCCAGACGTTGGGCATTCTCGATAAGCCTTTCCTTTTCCAAGACTTCCAAAACGGCCAAGGTCGCGGCACAGGCCAGATGGTTTCCTCCAAAAGTGGTGCCCAATAGTCCATAGGATGCCTTGATGTCTTTATGAATCAGAATTCCCCCGACCGGAAAGCCGTTCCCCATTCCCTTCGCGATACTGATGATATCGGGGCTTATTTTCCCGAATTCCCCCGCAGAAGGGGCAGGACTTTCGGAATCGATTCTTGCGGTCGAATCTTTCTGCTTATCCAGATCGGTATTTTGGGCAGGACCAGCAAAATGCTGAAAAGCAAAAAACTTCCCAGTTCGTCCGAAACCGGACTGCACTTCATCGGCTATCAGAACAACTCCATGTTCTCTGCATACCCTTTCCAGTTCCCGATAGAACTCGGTGGAAGGTTGGTCGAGCCCGCCGACTCCTTGCACTGCCTCTAGAATCACTGCGCAGACGTCGCCTTTTTCCACTTCCGTTCTGAGAGCCTCCACATCATCAAAAGGCAAGAAAGTCACTTTCTGCTGCCGGTTGATGGGAGCGTTGATTTTCGGATTGTCCGTCACCGCTACCGCGGCCGATGTCCGGCCATGGAAACTATTCTCGAACGCGATAACGCGGGATTTTCCTGTGTGAAACGAGGCCATTTTAAGGGCGTTTTCATTCGCCTCTGCCCCGGAATTGCATAGAAACAGATCGTAATCTTCGCAACCGGATAGCCTACCTAATTTCTCGGCCAACTCCTCTTGAAGGGGATTTTTAACCGAATTGCTGTAAAATCCGATGTTATCCAGCTGGTCCTTTAAGCGTTTTATATAGTGCGGATGCGAATGTCCGATGGAAATCACGGCATGCCCGCCGTAGAAATCCAAATATTCTTGGCCCTTGTCATCGGTGACCACGATGCCTTTGGCGGAAACCGGGGTCACATCATATAGTGGATAAACGTCAAATAGTTTCATGGAATTTGATTTTTCAATAGAGGCCATGGGTTGCATGATGTATGTTTTGTGTGTTCATAGCTATATGCTACGGTCATTAATTTTCTGCCCTGATTCTGTGTTGGGGCTTTTAGCAGGCTTAGCATGGAATACGAATTTCAAATCCTATAATTGCCCTTTCTGAATCTGGCTGATCTTCTCATAGGATGCAGCAATCCCCTGAATCAAGGAAGAACTTAGGCCCTGATGTTCCATCTCGTTCAGTCCCTGTATCGTGCATCCCTTGGGTGTGGTCACCTTGTCGATTTCCGCCTCGGGATGGCTACCGGAGGCGATCAACAGACTGGCGGCCCCGTTGCAGGTATGCATGGCTAACTCCTGGGCCTCCTTCGCGTCGAAGCCCAACTGGATCGCCCCTTGGGTTGTGGCGCGTATCAGGCGCATCCAAAAAGCGATGCCACTGGCACAGATAACCGTAGCGGCCTGCATCTGGGGCTCGGGAATCTCCATGGCATGTCCCATTCTATTGAAAATTGCCTTTGCCAATTCGATTTTTTGCTTCCCTTTTTGGTTGCTACAGATACAGGTCATGCTCTTACCGACGGAAATCGCGGTGTTGGGCATGCTGCGAATAATGGGCCATTGGTCTCCGA
The DNA here is from genome assembly GCA_049683055.1 of Pricia sp. Taxonomy (GTDB): domain Bacteria; phylum Bacteroidota; class Bacteroidia; order Flavobacteriales; family Flavobacteriaceae; genus Pricia. The sequence goes on along the minus strand of JBAUIP010000371.1, from coordinate 1,055 downwards.
TAATGGATTCCATTTGAGCAATGCTGAATCCGGTAATGGTCGAAATGACCACATGATTTTGGCCCAGATAATCCTTGGTTTCGGTCAAAACGGCCTCGAGCTGGCTGGGCTGCACCGCCAAAATCAGGATGTCGGAATGCCTTACCGCTTCCCGGTTGTCGGAGGTTACGGTCACATTTCCGTACTTTTCGTAATCCCTGATATCTTCGGGATTGCGCTTGGTCAGGTACATGGTCGTGGCCCCGTCGGAATTCAAAATGCCCTTTGCGATGGACAGTCCCAGATTTCCGGTTCCTATGATGGCTATTTTCATAAATCAGTTATTTAACTTTCTTTCCCGCATTTCGACTGTGCTCGGCATCGATTCTGGCAGGAATTTCATTTATTTGGCTGTTTATTTTCAATTACTAAATTGCGGGCAAAACGAAGAAATCTTTCTAGCTCACCAAACGGCTGCATTCAAAGGTCTTCGATTTAAATTTTCTAGTTTAAAACACTCCCGCTTTCAATTGTAATCCCACATTTTCCTTGAACCCGAACATCAGGTTCATGTTCTGAACGGCCTGCCCCGACGCACCTTTCAAAAGGTTGTCGATGGCCGAGGTAATCAAGAGGATGCCCTCATGTTGATGCAAATGGATATGGCAATTGTTTGTATTGACCACTTGTTTTAGATGGATGGGTTCTTCGGATATATGTGTAAAAACGGCATCCTTAAAAAAGTCTTGGTACAATCGGATGGCTTCCGCTTGGGTTCCGTCATACCGGGTATAGGATGTCGCCAGGATGCCCCGGGTAAAATTCCCACGATTGGGCAAGAAAAATAGCGGTCCGGTGTCGGATTGCAAAGACCTGAGGCTCTCCTTAATTTCGCCCAAATGCTGATGGGTAAAAGGTTTGTAAACACTGACATTGTTGTTGCGCCAACTGAAATGGGTGGTTTCCAAGGGCCGGACCCCGGCGCCGGTGCTTCCGGTCACCGCGTTGATATGCACCTCGTTTTGCAATTGTCCTGCTTCTGCCAAGGGTAGCAGTCCCAATTGGATGGCGGTGGC
>JBAUIP010000370.1:0-11718 GCA_049683055.1 Pricia sp. | reverse complement strand
GGTATAGGATCTCCATGGGGATCGTAGGCCGGCCGGCCGAGAAAGCGGTCCAGTTCCTCGACCAACTTGGTCGATTCGATATGCTCTAGCTGTTCTGCCACCTCATGGACTTCGTCCCAGTTGAAATTCAGTCGTTCCACGAGAAAGGATTCCCAAAGCCGATGTTTTCGAACTACGGCCAAGGCATGCTTTTTTCCCTTATCGGTCAATTGCACCCCATAATATTTCTGATAGTCGACCAAGCCCTTTTCAGCCAATCGCTTGACCATTTCCGTGACCGATGCCGCTTTGGTGCGTAGGTGGTCAGAAAGACTGCTGGTAGAAACGCCCCCGTCACCCGCCTGCTGTAGAAGGAAAATTCCTTTCAAGTAATTTTCTTCGGATTGGCTGAACATAAATTTTATTTATTGTGTAAAAATAGGTTTTATATTTTAATAATAAATAATTAGCCTCGCCTAATTTTGAAAGTAGGAGGATGTATTTCACGTGTCGCTCACAAGCTGCTTGTTGCAAAGAAGTTAAAAATACATCCGATACGATTGAAAATACCACGGCAATTGAAGTACTTTTCGCCTCTAGAACCTATAAATTATATACCATGTTTGAAAACAATTACAACCAGCAATGCGTTAAGGATGGCCCAACCGGAAACCAAGGGTCCGATTCTGCAATTACGGGAGCCGCGAGAAATGTATCACAAAGAAACTTTTGGACCTCTAAAATAGGAGCGCTATTTGTGCTTCTTCTGCTAGGCGGCCTTGGAAGCGGTCTGGCCCAAAATTTCGAAAAGGGTGACCTGATGCTGGGAAGCGATTTGGGTAGTGGCCTGGTGTCTACCGGAAGTGATGGCCTTTTCGGTATTAATATCGGTCTTAACGACGGGGCCGGATTTAATGTAGGCCTGAGCCCTAAACTGGGTTATTTTCTAAACGATAGCTTTCTGATAGGTGCCGCCGTAAATCTTGGCTTTTCAAAATCTCCGGCTACTTCAGGGGATGATGCTATCGAAACCACCGCCTATGGTCTTCAGGGCCTGACGCGGTATTATATCGCCCCTGCCGATTTGGAAGCCGATGCCCTGCCCTCGAGAAGCCGTTTCTTTCTCGAAAATAATCTGGGTGTGGCCGGAGTAATCGTTAACGACGGGCCGACAACTGTCGGTTTCGCCTTTGGGTTCGGACCTGGTCTGGCCTATTTCGTTACCGAGAATGTCGCCTTGGAAGCTTCAGTGAAGTATAACGGACTTTTGGGAGATGACACCATCGACTATCAAAATAGTTTGGGATTTAATATCGGGGTACAAGTATTTTTATCCCGCTCGAACGCCGAGGATATGATCGATAGGGAATTTGATAACGAATAAGGTGGAAGAATAAGAGGATATAGAATTGAAAAAGGGCGTGTCGAACACGCCCTTTTTTCTGATATTGTTTTCGCTCGAGAAAACCAGAGCCTTGATGCTAGTATTTGCTTTAGTTGGAATTTTTCCAGCTCTCATATGCTGTAAACTGCTCATCGGAAAGAATTTCCTTTAGCTGTCTGTCCCTTTCATCCGATAGACTCCCCAACATTTCGCCGCTGGGCGTGTTCCTCTGTCGAGTATGGAATTCCGTTAGGGCGCCCTCAAATTGTTGGATTTGCAAATCGGTCATCTCAAGTTTTGAATACATATCAAGATAATCGATGTTCTTGTTAGAGGGTGCGATAGTCGCCTCGGTTCCATCGCCGGTCATTCCATCGCCATCGGCCTGCATGCCTTCTTCGGAGTCGTTCATATCGTTCCCATCCATTGTAGAATCATCCATTGCCGTATCTTCCATGCTTCCGTCTTCCATAGAAGTACCATCTTGTCCCATATCAGGATTGTTGGCAGCCATCTCCTGCTGATTGTCCTCCATTGTCGACTGGGTGCTTTTCTTGGCGCCACAGGCTACGCAGGACATGATTAAGCCCATTGCGATAATCTTATTACTTGTTTTCATAGTACTTGTTTAAATTAATAGGTTGAATGTCAGTGGTCGGCATTTCTCGCCAACACGTTGTACAAAATACAAATTTTAATCGATATACTCAACGGCACGGGAACAGATTGCCCCGACTCGTTGTATAAGACCGCCAAAGCTCAATAACTCTCCTCAATGATTTTACGGGCCAATTTCTCACTGGCCGAAAGTGCTATCGAATTCCCCGTTTCCTTAAATGGATTGGATACCGGCAGGCTTTTTTCGTCGATACGCCTGAACAGGGCCGGATGCACATAATAGTTACGGCAGACACTCGGGGTATTTCCCAATTCGGCAGCGACCATTTTGATGACGATGTTACTGAATTTCTTTCGGCTTCCATCTTCCAGTTCCTTCAGGGCCGTAGGATAACACTCCACCGCCAGTCGGTTGGCAGACCAGGTACGGAAGTCCTTGCTAGAAAATTCTTCCCCCATATGTTCCGCGATATAATCGTTGACATCTTCACTATCGATGCCGTGAAACTTCTTCTTTTGGTCACGGTACTTGAAAATTTCATATCCGGGCAGTGCGGCGGCCTCCTTTACAAAGGGTATCAGTTCTTCATCGTCGATGTGCACCTCTTGTTCTTGATGGCTTTTACCTTGAAAGGATAAAACAAGTTCCTCATCGTCTATTTCCAAATGCTTCCGGCGCAAGGTGGTCAGTCCATACGAATCGTTCTGCTTTTTATACTCCTTGTTTCCTATCCGGATGCCATATTCGTCCAAAAGCAGCACGATCAGGGCAAGTACTTTATCCTTCCCCCATCCTTTAAGCTCGAGATGTTCGTGGGCCGTCTTTCGGATTTTTGGGAGGTTCTTCGAAAAATCCAGCATTTTCTTGAATTTCGCTTCCTGCTGTCGCTTTTCGTATTCCGAATGGTAGATATATTGCTTTCGGTCTTTGGCATCGCGCCCTATGGCCTGAATGTGTCCATCGTCAAAACGGCAGACCATAACTTCGTTCCACATCGGGGGAATGACCAGTGCCTTCAACCGTTTCAACACCTTTTTGTCCTTGATCAGATTTCCGTTTTCGTCGTAAAAGCTGTATCCCCGGCCCCTCTTCTTTCGCGAGATGCACATGGCGGAATCGTCGATTTCCCTGATTTTGGTCATAAATTTCCCTGCGTATTGGAATTATGTATTTTGGAATGTCCGGATGGATGCCATACCGGTCAGGTAAGTTGAAACTCGGCATCGGCAAAAACTCGGACTAGGGTTTCAGATTGCCCTGCACGCCCAAATCTTGCTTTTCTCCGGTGACCGCTCCCATTCCCATCTTAAGCAGGCTGACCAATTTACCGTTTTTAGTATCCCAATAATGGGCATCTTCGGGCTTCACTTTTATAGCGGTCAGGTTGGGGTCGTCAACACCGTCGAACCAAGTATCGTCCGATTCGCCATAGTATTTTTCGAGTACCGGCCTCTCGGTAGAGATGGATGCTTTCCCGAAAACAATCAGAAATTCCATATCGCTGGGTTTGGAATAAATCAGTTGTATACTGTTATCGGCATCGAGATATTCGTTATGTTCACTGTTCTTGTTGCTTAAAAACCAGATGCATCCATCTTCATCGACCTCTTTTGTACTCATGGGGATGATATGCGTCGGTTTGTTCCCTAAATGGGTTTCCATCATTGCAAAATCGATATCTTCGGCCAGTTCCTTGATTTTGGCGCGGGCCTCTTCGTTGAATAAATTTTTCTTGCTCATTTTTTTTGGATTAGAGTTAAGCTAAAGTAGGTTTTACCATGATTATCTTTTGGTGCTAATGGAGGATGTTTTAGCTGTATCGAAAAACCGGTAGCGAGGTTGATCCAATTTTCATATTTTTGGCCCACTTCAACACCTACCCTTATGGCATCAGGATTTTTTGCTCTACTCGACGATATCGCCAGTCTAATGGATGACGTGGGCGCCATGACCAAGGTCGCGGGTAAAAAGACCGCCGGACTTTTGGGCGACGATCTCGCCGTTAATGCCGAAAAGGCTTCCGGATTCGTGTCCGATCGCGAACTGCCTGTGCTTTGGGCCATCACCAAGGGCTCCCTACTGAACAAGGCCATCATTCTGCCCGTTGCCTTTCTGCTCAGTGCCTTTTTGCCGGGGGCGATTACCGTTATCTTGCTTATTGGTGGATTGTATCTTGCCTACGAGGGCGCCGAAAAGATTTATGAGTACTTGGTACCGCACGCTCACGAAAAGGAAGCCGTAAGAACCGACCTCACCAAGGAAGAAATATTGGCTGTGGAAAAGGAAAAGATCAAGTCCGCTGTCTTGACCGATTTTATTCTTTCCGTGGAGATTGTCATTATCGCCTTGGGTACCGTAGTCGAAGAAGAGTTGCCGACCCGAATTCTGGTGACCACCATCATCGCCCTGATTGCCACCGTTGGCGTGTACGGGGTAGTGGGCCTCATCGTTCGGATGGACGATGCCGGGGCCAAGCTCATCAATCTCAACGAAAGGGATGATAGTTTTTCGGATAAGGTAGGACGCTTTTTGGTCGCGGCCCTGCCCAAAGTGGTCAAGGGTCTTGCTATCATCGGTACCATTGCACTGATTTTGGTTTCCGGGGGGATTTTCGTTCATAATTTGGATTTCCTGCACGATTGGGTGCATGCTCTGCCTGCCATTGTCGGGGAATTTTTGACCGGTCTTGTAGTCGGGTTTATTTGCCTACCAGTGGTCAACGGCCTCAAAAAAGTCTGGAAGAAAATGCGGAAGTAGAGGATACGACAAAGCTCAGCAAACAACAAATCCAACAACGGACAGATTAAACAATTGACGAGGCCCAACAAACAACAGAGCCCAGCACTAAAAATGCCCGCAATAAACATTACGGGCACCACTTAAAGAAGTTCCAGCTTAATAAAAACCTACATTTTATCGATTTCGTCCTTGAGCTGCTCTTTAGACTTTCCGGTTTTTTCCTGTAATCTTCCAAGCATTTCGTCGAATTTTCCTTCGCTATAAGTGACGTCGTCATCCGTTAGCTTGCCGTACTTCTGCTTAAAATCTCCTTTTACTTGTTTCCACTTGCCTTCCAATTGATCGTTGTTCATGATATTTTAATTTTGGATTATTAATACTATTCTGCATTCTAAACCTAAAGGTAGACGCTTACAGAAAGACCATTGAACCCAAAACCATCGTATTTTAATGCAATTGCGATTTGGAAAATAAGGAAATAAAAAAAAGCGGCTCCCTATGGATGCCGCCTTTCAAATCGGAATAAAGATTGTAGTGGAAATCACATGGAGGTAGCCGGTTCTGCCGGCTGCGCCTCGGCTTTCGTGGTCGCCTTTCTGTTACGCATCCAGAAGTATAAAATGGTGAAAAGTACGATTAGAATTCCAGGAAAGATGGTCATGGTTTCCAAGGTCTGCTGACCGGACTCCAAAACGACCAAATCAATCGTGGAATTTAGGTTGTTCTCGGATATCTGCAAAAGGTCCGCAGCTTTTGCCATATCATCTTCTTCGAACAGTCTTTTCGCCTCGTTGAAAGTTTCACCCGAAACATCTAAAATCTCGTTGGACTTTTCGTTGACATCGGCATCTATCCAAGAACCGATAATCGGCTGGAAGATAGAATTGGCAAACATGCCGATGGCCCCTACGATGGACATGCCCAAGGCACCACTTTTCGGAATTTTATCGGCTACGAAACCAATCATATTTGGCCAAAAATAAGCAATACCCAAAGCGAAAATAATAGCTGCAACGTAAGCCATCGCACCAGTTTGCGTACTGAACAGATAAATGCCGATGGTCGCCAAAATAGCGGAACCTAGCAGTACGCCAGTCACATTGAATTTAGCTACCATATCACCTCCAAAGAAGCGGGCTACGGCCATCAGACCGGCGGTAAGGGCGAGTATCAGATAAGGGTTGGCACCGCTTTTTGCCAAAATAAGTCCGACCCATTGGTTCGGTCCGAATTCGGAGATGGCGGTCAATGCCATACAGGCGCCTATAAATAGGAACAAAGGAGATAACAGTGCCTTAAAATTACTGCCGAGCGCTGCCGCTTCCTCAACTTTGGCTTTTGGCCAGTCCTGACCGAAAAATAAGAAGGCATAGATCAAGGTCGGTATCAAGAGCAGCCAAACCTGGTCCTGTCCGAGAATTCCCATATTGGTCATAAGTCCCGAAAGCAAACTTCCTATGGCAATACCGCCTGGAAACCACATGTGGAAACGATTCAACATTTTGCTCATTCTATTGCCCCGATAAGCATCCGCAATCATCGGATTGCAGGCCGCTTCGGTACAACCATTCCCCAGGCCTATCAACAAATTGGCTACGAGCAGTAGCATGTAACTACCTGAAAAAATAAGCAATAGTATACCAATACCATGCGCAAAAAAGGCAAATTGCATGATACTCTTACCGCCTACCTTGTGGTATATGAGACCACCAATAACCATGGATATAGGAAAGCCCAAAAACCACATGGAGGTAATAAGCCCTCCCTGGCTGGCGGTCAGTTCCAATTCAACAATAAGCTGATCTAAAATTCCCGCTGCGATGGCGAAGGAAAATGCTGTGGTAATCAACGCGAAGCAACTGCCGTAAAAAAGTCTGTTCGCATTGGGGTGCATTACGTTTGTCGATGTTTCCATAAAATGTTGGTTTAGGATATTGCGTTATAATATTTTATAAATATAATTTATTTTGAATAGGATTTTTAGCAAAATCCAAACATTTCATTGTGTCGGTTGTGACGTTCTCGTTGAGAGCACATCATATCATCCTGTAAAATAGGTCAATACCGATACAACCACAATCACCAGCAGCACGGACAGTAAAATATCGATCCAGGTGTAGCTTCCAACAGCTTCCTCTTTTTGCTCCGGGGTCAGCGTTCCGAAGGCCAAACCCCTGATGGTCGCATAATCCGGTGCAGCGGTGACCAGCGTAGTGCCGACACAAACGACCACGGAAAAAATAAACATAAAGATGGCCATATGGGCAAAATTGATGGTCGCAAAGTCATAGGCCACTCCTGACAGATCGGCTTTTTGTATCTCTGCCGTGATACGCAGTGCCGCGACCACAAGCCCTGAAAACAAGGTAACGATGGCGGCCTTTGAATTGACCCGTGTCCAAAGTATCCCCAAAACAAAAACGGCCGTAATGGGGGGAGCGATGTAAGATTGTACACTTTGTAGGTACTGATACAGCACCCCGCCACCGATTTTATCCATAATGGGAATCCAAATTATCCCCAGCACTACGACCAAGGAGGTGGCGATGCGTCCGATATTCAAAAGTCGTTTTTCCGGCGTATTAGGACGTAGTTTTTTGTAAATATCGATGGTGAAAATCGTGGAGCAGGAATTGAAAACCGACGCGAGCGAACTCATCAGTGCCGCCATCAATCCTCCTGCAACCAGACCTTTAAGTCCTGTAGGTAAAAGGGTCTTTACCAAAACGGGAAATACTTCATCCGCCTTATCGTAGGTTATGACGCCTTGTTTGGCCAATCCGAAAGCGATGATACCGGGAATGAGGAAGATAAAAATCGGCAGAATTTTGAGGTAGGCCCCAAAAATGGCCCCACGGCGTCCTATTTTAATGTTCTGCGCGGCAAGCGTCCGCTGTACGATATATTGGTCGGTACACCAATACCAAATGCCCACTATGGTTCCTCCGAAGAGCAGTCCCGTCCATGGAAACTCCGGATCGGACATCGGGCGCCACATATTGAAATGATCGGAGCCAACCGTGGCGCGGAGTTCGTCCCATCCCCCGACTTCCTGTAGACCCAAATAGGTAATGATGACCGAACCGGCAATAAGCACTACGGTCTGCAGGGTTTCGGTATAGATGACCGCTTTCATTCCCCCGACTATCGTATAAGCCCCAGTGAATATCACGATACCGATGGCCCCGTACCAAAAGGGAATTCCCAGTAATTCGGACACCACGATGCCCCCGGCGTAGATAGTGACGGAAACCTTGGTAATCACATAACCCACCAAAGAAAAAACGGACAAAAACCAGCGGGAACGGCTATCGAAGCGTTTTTCGAGAAATTCCGGCATGGTGAAGACCTTGCTGCGCATGTAGAAGGGTAGAAAAAGCCATCCGAGCAACAGCACAATCCAGGCGTGGAGCTCGTAGTGCGCCATGGGCATACCCGATTCCGCGCCCGTGCCCGCCAAGCCCACGACGTGTTCCGAGCCAATGTTCGAAGCAAAGATGGAGGCTCCGATGACGAACCATCCGACGTTTCTTCCGGCCAGAAAATAATCAGCGGTATCCTTATTCTTTTGGAGGATGACCCAGACAGCGACCCCGATAAGGGCCAAAAAATAAGCGCCCAGCACCACCCAGTCCATGCGCTCCAATACCGTTTCCATAAAGTGTCGATTGGTTGTTATGGGGATAAATGTAATGCGAAAAATCGTTTTTCCGCAACAATTTAATATCCGGACCTACAAAATATCAGCCCAAGCTAGGATAATTTGGGATATTAGTTTAAATTAACAGCGCGGTTTGTTCTCTAAATGAAAAGGATTTCCAAAGTCGCATCAAAAAGAAATATCCTCTGCAAGATGTAAAAAATATGTCCTTTAGAGGAAAATCCAAAGAAATCATCCAAAAGAATATAATCCAGATGAAAAAAAACGAGAAGAACACCAAGACCCTCCCGAACACCAGAAGGAATTTTGTGAAGAACACCGCCCTGTTTACCGGTGGAAGCCTGCTATTGCCCAATCTGCAGATGCAGGGCATGTTCAACGTAGCAAACGACAAAAAACTCAAAATTGCTTTGGTAGGTTGTGGAGGACGGGGTACGGGTGCCGCGGTCCAAGCCTTGAATGCTGATGAAAACCTCGAATTGGTGGCGATGGCCGATGCCTTCGAAGACCGGCTCAGCAGCAGCTTGATGAACATCTCCAAGGAGATGGGCGAAACCAAAAAAGTGAACGTGCCCGAAAAGAATCAGTTTGTCGGTTTCGACGCGGCGCAAAAGGCGATGGACCTTGCCGATGTAGTAATACTGGCAACGCCCCCCGGCTTCAGGCCACAACATTTCGAATATGCCATCAATAACGGGAAGCATGTCTTTATGGAAAAACCGGTCGCCGTCGATGCGCCGGGAGTACGAAAGGTTTTGGCCGCCGCGAAAAAAGCAAAGGCCGATAAATTGAATGTCGTGGTCGGCCTACAACGTCATTATCAGGATAATTATCTGGCCGCCATGGAGCAGCTCAACAAAGATGCCATCGGCAATATAATATCAGGACAGGTTTATTGGAACAGTGGCGGAGTGTGGACGCGCGAACGCCAGCCCGACCAGAGCGAGCTTGAATACCAGATGCGCAACTGGTACTATTTCAACTGGCTCTGCGGCGACCATATTCTCGAGCAGCACATCCATAATATAGATGTGGCCAACTGGTTTGTAGGGGAATATCCCGTATCCGCACAGGGCATGGGCGGTCGGGAAGTGCGAAAAGGCAAGGACCATGGTGAAATTTTTGACCACCATTTCGTGGAATATACCTATCCCAGTGGCGCGGTCATCGCCAGCCAGTGCCGCCACCAACCGGAGACCATGAGCCGGGTAGCGGAATTTTTCCAGGGTACGAAAGGCACCGTATCCACCGAGGGCGATAGCGCCACCTTAAAGGATTATGAGGGCAAAGTGCTGTTCGAACATCGGGGCAAAGACGACCCGAACCCCTATCAAGTTGAGCACGTGAAATTATTTGAGTCCATTCGCAATGGGGGAGTCATCGCCGATGCCGAAAACGGGGCCAAAAGTACCATGAGCGCGATTATGGGTAGAATGGCTACCTATTCCGGCAAGGTAATCAAGTGGGACGAGGCCATGCAATCCAATCATGACCTGGCGCCGGACGACCTTACTTGGGAGTCGAAAGCGCCCGTGCAGCCCATGGCAGATGGTACCTACAAAATCCCCACGCCCGGGGAGACTCAGGTGATGTAAATATTAGAATATAGCGAAAGTTTCAAAAGCTCCGCCCGCGATACTATACTTTCGTGGGCGGATTTTCGTTATACATAGGATGCAATTAGACGAAAAAATTGGAACATTCCGAACCCGTCCGGATTTTGTCCGTAAGTAAAAGTGCCGATTCCTCTGGTCTCATCCCCAAATCTGACCCGAACTTAACCGAAACCTATGCTGCGAAGACTACTTCTCTTATTGCTTATTCTTTCGATTTCCCCATCCCTACGGGGGCAGTGTATGACCGTTCCCGAAAGTCTGGACAATCTAGTTTCCGCCTCTTCGTTGGTCGTTGAGGGGAAAGTCCGCTCCCAACAGAGTTATTGGGATGCTGCACGAAAGAATATTTATACCGTCAACGAGATAGAGGTATTTAAGGTTTTTCAAGGCCTGCGGTCCGTTGGAACCATCGATGTGGTTACCCGTGGAGGCGTGGTCGGTCTGGACAGCGAGAACCCTGGCGATTTGGCCATGGACCGGGTCTCCAACGCCCTTGAACTTCAAATTGGGGAAATGGGGATGTTCCTGTTGCAGGGCTTTCCCATTGGGCTGTCTCTAGAAGGAATTACTTCCTTGACCGGAACCTTGTACCGGCCCACGGAAGGTGTCTTGGGATTTATTCGGTATGACCTCGTCGTCGGCCAGGCGCAGGGCATCTATGAAAGTTATTCGGATATTGCCTCCGACCTATACGGACAGGTTGCCGAAATTACGGGTCTGCCCACTAACATTGGTCTTTGGGATGTTGAGGATGCCCAACTAAGAGGGGAGCCCTCCGTTGAAAGATCCATCGTCTCGGAGGATGCCAGCGGCAGCAATTCGGATTTTAAGGTCCACGCCGGGGTAGGGGATGAGCTGACCATCACCGGAACGGATTTCGGCGACGAACCCGGAAGCGTGCTTTTTCCGGATGCCAATAGCGGCGGTACCCGGTACATTGCGGCGTTAGACCACCAGATTCTATCCTGGTCTGCGGAGCAAATCGTGCTGCAGGTGCCTTACCGCGCAGGTACCGGACGCATTCGTATCGACAAGGCGAACGGCGAGTCCCTGATTGGAGAAAACGACCTTCCCATCGGATACGACCATATCAATGTACAATATTCGGATGCCAGTGGTCGAAGGGCCTACGAAACGCAGCTGACCTCTGACAACGGTTCGGGCGGATACAACTTTCAATTCGAAGCCGATTTTGCCGCCAATTTCGGCGCGGCACAGGCATTTACTAATTTAATCGAAACCTGGGCCTGCACCACCGGTGTCCATTTTCAGATTGGCGAGGTTACCAACGTAGACGAGGATGCCAATGACGGCATCAACATCGTACGCTTCGACAACGGCGACGAACTCGGGGGCCGTACCCTGGCCTACGCCCGATCGCGCTACCGCGGATGTTATCAGGGCGACACGATTAAATGGTTCGTCAACGAAATCGAGGTGGTGGTCAACGATGACTACGATTGGTACTACGGCGATGGTCTACCCGGCCGTTTCCAATTCGATTTCGAGACGGTGATGTTGCACGAAATCGGCCACACCCAGCAGCTTGGCCATGTCATCAACAGTAACGAGGTCATGCATTTCGCGGTGGGTCCCGGACAGCAGAAACGGGCCTTAAGCGATATTGATACGATTGGAGGGATATTCGTGACCGATAAGAGCGCGGACGAAGCCGTTTGCGGTCGCGAGCTGATGGAGCGGTATGACGCTTGTTGTGAAA
>JBAUIP010000369.1:0-4544 GCA_049683055.1 Pricia sp. | reverse complement strand
AAAAGATTCTTCTTTTTTCCATCCTCCTTTTCTTCATGTCCCTTCAAGAACAACGCACATAATGCCGGACTGAGGGTCAGGGCGTTTACGGCGGAAATCAAAATAGCAATGATCAGTGTGACCCCGAACTGTTCGTAGAAGACCCCCGATGGCCCAGTTATGAAGGTCACCGGTATAAAAACGGCGGCAAGCACTAGCGTGATGGATACAATGGCACCAGTTATCTCGCCCATGGCCGTTTCGGTGGCCTTCTTCGCACTTTTCTCCCCGGCATCGATTTTGGCGTGAACCGCTTCCACCACCACAATGGCGTCATCGACCACGATACCTATGGCCAGTACCAGGGCAAAGAGGGTCAACAAGTTGATGGAATATCCCAGCAGGTTCAAAAAGAAAAAGGTGCCTATAATCGAGACGGGTACGGCGATGGCCGGGATAAGCGTGGAGCGAAAATCCTGTAAGAAGATAAATACCACCAAAAATACCAGTAAAAAGGCCTCTAGTAAAGTATTGACCACCTTATCAATCGAAGCCTCCAGAAAATCGTTCGCGTTGAATGGCGTAAATGCCTTGATTCCTTCCGGAAGTTCCGTTTTGATGACCTCCAACCTTTCGTTGATACTCTTGATAATCTGTTGGGCGTTGGAACCCTTGGTTTGATACACCCCCATGACCACCGATGGATTCCCAAAAGTTCGGGAAGAAGACGAGTACCCTTGAGCGCCCAATTCTATCTCCGCCACGTCATCGAGCGTCAGAAACTGTCCATTGCCCAAGGCCTTGATGACGATATCGCTGTATTGTTGCTCGGTCTTGAAACGACCGCCGTATTTTATGGTGTAGGAAAAAGCTTCCCCGTCATTTTCGCCTAAGGCCCCTGCCGAGGCTTCGAGGCTTTGTTCGTTGAGGGCCGCGACGATATCAGAAGGAATAAGGTCGTAAGCGGCCAGTTTTTCCGGTTGCAGCCAGATGCGCATGGCATAATCCTTTAATCCGAAGATGGTCACATTGCCCACACCTTTGACCCGCTGCACCTCGGGGGTGACCTTTATTTTAAGATAGTTCTGGATGAAAGTATCGTCGTAATCGTCGTTCTCACTATAAAAGGAGATGAACATCAGGGCGTCGGTCTGCTGTTTCTGGGTGATAACGCCCGTTTGCAATACGGCCGCCGGAAGCACGGAGTTGGCGCGCGCAACACGGTTCTGCACGTTAACTGCCGCAATATCGGGGTCGGTCTCCTGGTCAAAGTACACCGTGATGTTCGCGGTACCGTTGTTGGTAGCGGTCGAGGTGAGGTAGGTCATGCCCTCTACCCCGTTGATCTGTTCTTCGATGGGAATGATAACACTCTCGAGGATAGTCTCCGCATTAGCACCGGGATAGGTTGTGGTCACCTGTACGGTCGGCGGCGCAATATCGGGATACTGGGTAATCGGAAGCGCGGTCAATCCCAAAATCCCCAAAATCACGAGGATGATGGAGATGACCGTGGAGAGTACCGGGCGCTCTATAAAGGTCTTTAACATAGTTGTTCTGTTTCAGCTTTTTTCTATGTGAACCCGTTTTATAGAGTTCATTGTCAATCTGCGGTCATTCGCCGGTCGGTCATTGATGTTTCCGTTACCTGAACGATTTCTCTATCGGCTGGGCAATGCTGTCAAAAGGAACCTGTTGCGGGTTGACCTTGGTCTTGCCCTGAATTTTACCGGTGCCCTTTCCGATAATGCGGTCGCCTTCCTCAAGACCATCGTTCACGACGTAGATATTATCGATTTCAGCAGAGACAGCGATTCGGGCGGAGACCGCGGTACTGTCCTCTCCGACCCTATAAACATAGGTGCTGCCCTGTTGTTCGTAAGTCGATTGTACGGGTACGACCAGAACATCGTTATAGGTCTTGGGAATCTTTATCCTTCCGCTGTTTCCATTGGTCAGCAACTGGGTCGGGTTGTCGAAAATGGCCCGGAATTGGATCGAGCCGGTATTGGGGTTTACCTGGGAATTAATGGCGTCGATACGTCCTTTTTCACCGTATTCGTTTCCGTTGGCCAGTATCAGGCTGACTTCGGGCAGGTTTTTGATTTTTTCCGTACTGGTCGACCCCTCGGCATTCTGTATAAAATCAAAATAGGCCGTTTCGTTCATCGAGAAATAGGCGTAGACCTTGCTGATATCGGAAACAGTAGTCAGCGGATTCTGATTCGTGGGGCTCACCAAGGCCCCTTTCCTCAGGTTGATGGACCCGACAAAACCGTCTACCGGACTTTTAATATTGGCATAACCGATATTCGCCGCGATACTGCTGTAACTGCTCTTCGCCTGCTGCAACTGCGCCTTGGCGGTCTCGAGCTGCACCTTGCTGATAATTTCCTGCTCGACCAAAGGTTTCAGCTTGTCCACCTCGACCTGCGCTGCATTCACATTGGCTTCCGCAGCTGCGGCATCTTGGTTGAGGGATTGGGTCTCGAGCTTGAACAAGGTCTGCCCCCTTCGCACTTTTTGCCCCTCGTCGACCAGCACGTCGGTGATGTATCCGCTGACCTTGGCCCTTACTTCGCTGTTCACGATGCCTTCGATGCTGACAGGGTAGGTTGTGTAGCCGGTTACCGTCTTCTTGGGGATTTCGATGACGGAAAAGTAAGGCGTCCCTTGCTGCTGGCCCGGCCCACCTTGCTGCTCGGCGTTCTCGCTGTTACCGCATCCCGTTATTGAGAATGCCGCTATTAAGAGGATATAGAAGTGTATTCTATTTTTCATGTTCTTTTTTTTACGTGCTGAAATAATGTGTTCATTGCTTGCTGTTTTTCAATCCTACTTCTCTTCCCCGATCAATTTTGCCTTTATCCTTGCCATCGAAGCGCTCACCTGTTCAAAGAAGTTGAGATATTCCCGATGGAATTCCAGTTCGAATTTTGAATCGTCTCCCTCATCCAAAGTCGCGTTGATCTCTTTTTTATAATCCATAATCTCTACATGAAGATTACGCTCGCGTTCCCAATTTTCCATCATTTTATCGAGTACATGGATCATCGCATTGGGGTTCATCACGAAATACTTCTTTCGATCTCCGGGTTTCGTAAAATAAGTGATACGGTCTACCTGTTGCAAGTAATTGACATGGGTGGAGATGGTGCTCTTGCTCGCACTCAGATTTTCAACGAGCTCGTCAAAGGTCATCCCTTTTTTTCCCGTGAGGATGAGGGTCGACACGATTCGCGCCGCCACAGGGGCCATTTGGTCCCTACATTCGATATAGACCCCAAGACGTTCTATCAGCCGTTCTTTTTTCGCTTCCAATGCTCGTTTTGTCATGCCTCTAGGCTATTGAACCGCACAAAAGTATCATTGGTTCGGTGTAAGCCGAACTATTCGGTATTAAAGTAATGTTAAGCTTTGGATAAGTGGGGTGGATGCCCTAAAGATTGGAAATAATCATCCGTGATATTGAAGGTCCCGATGCATTCGATGGAAAACTCTAGAGATGGATGTTTTCGCAGATCTAAAAGGATACAGGACTGCAAGGATTTGGAACTGTAAGAATGTGGAACTGTAGGGGTGTGGGGCAACAGGAATCGGCATTGCCGAAACTTGGTGTTGCTGGGATTCGGGATAACGAGGATGCAATTAGGAAGATGAGGGACTAAAGTGCCGATTTAAACTGCTCCAAAAACCGCACATCGTTCTCGCTCAGCAAGCGGATATCGGAAATCTGATAAAGCAATAGGGCAATACGGTCGATGCCCATCCCAAAAGCAAATCCGGAATATTCTTTGGAATCGATACCGCAGTTGTCCAGTACGTTGGGATCGACCATGCCGCAGCCCATGATTTCGAGCCATCCGGTGCCCTTGGTCATCCGGTAATCGGTCTCCGTTTCGAGTCCCCAATACACATCGACCTCGGCACTGGGCTCGGTAAACGGAAAATAGGAGGGCCGCAGCCGTATTTTGGACTTCCCGAACAATTCCGTGGTAAAGAATTGCAGGGTCTGTTTCAGGTCGGCGAAGGATACATCCTTATCGATATAAAGTCCTTCCACTTGATGGAAAAAACAATGCGACCGCGCCGAGATAGCTTCGTTACGGTATACCCGTCCGGGGGAAATCGTACGGATCGGCGGCTTATTGTTCTCCATATACCGCACCTGCACCGATGAAGTATGCGTGCGTAATAGGATGTCGGGGTCGGTCTGCACGAAAAAGGTATCCTGCATATCGCGAGCCGGATGATGCTCCGGCAGGTTGAGCGCCGTGAAATTGTGCCAATCGTCCTCGATTTCGGGGCCTTCGGAAACGTTGAAGCCAATCCTCGAAAAAATCTCGATAATCTGGTTCTTCACGATGGAAATAGGATGCCGTGCGCCCAAGGGAATGGGTTCGCCTGGCCGGGTCAGGTCGCCATAGACCGCCTTTTCTTCGGTCTTGTTTTCAAGAGCATCCTTCAGCGACTCCACCTTTTCGGCCGCCAGCGTTTTAAGCTGGTTGATGGTCTGTCCGAATTCCTTCTTCCGGTCGTTCGGCACGTTCTTGAATTCCGCGAAA
>JBAUIP010000368.1:0-3646 GCA_049683055.1 Pricia sp. | reverse complement strand
TATCCCCTACTATTGTCCATTAGTTGCTAATCAGTGAACCCGGCAGTGAAAGGGAGAATTAAATAGACATCATCCAACGGTTCGCGAGACCATTTGTAGTGGTAAACGATCGAAAATACAAGAATTGAATTATATGGTACGACTTTTACAAATTGAATTTATCAAACTTTGGAATAACCGGGTCAGCAAAATACTGATTGTCTCCTATTTTGTGCTGCTGACCTCTATTGCGCTGGTGGCCGCCATTAAGTTCGATATAGGGCCGATTCAATTCCATTTGGCGGATCAGGGTATCTTCAATTTTCCCTACATCTGGCACTTCAACACCTTTGTAGCCGCGCTTTTCAAACTCTTTTTGGCCATCGTAATCGTGTCGATGATGTCGAACGAATACAGCAACAAGACCATTAAGCAGAATTTAATCGATGGGCTTTCGAAGAAAGAATTTATAGCTTCCAAATTTTTGACGGTCGTCTCCTTTTCGGCCATATCGACCATTTTTGTCTTTGCGGTATCTTTGATTCTTGGGCTTATCTATTCCGATTTCAACGAGATATCGATTATTTTTTCCGATTTGGAGTTCGTAGTGGCCTTTTTCGTCAAATTGGTCGGTTTTTTTTCTTTTTGTCTTTTTCTGGGAATACTGGTCAAACGGTCCGCTTTCGCTCTCGGCTTCCTCATCTTATGGTCCATTGTAGAACAGATACTTTACGGACTTCTCGGTTGGAAGCTGGTCTCATGGGATACGGCCCTTGCTATCAAGGGATTCTTTCCTTTGGAATCTATGGCCAATCTCATCAACGAACCCTTTTCCAGATTGAAGGCGGTGCAATCGGTGGCCAAGGAGGTAGGTGAAAGCTTCCAATTCGACTATGAGGTGCACTGGTACGAAATTGCCATCGTCTGTGGGTGGACGGCAATTTTTATTTATCTTTCTTACGCTTTGTTGAAAAAAAGGGATTTATAGTAGAAAGTTTCTGACGTCTTTTGATTACCGGGAAAACCTTCAAGGTGCCATCGAAAATTTTCCGCTTCCCTACTGGAAATCCAGTAGTATTACATCGTTGTTTTTTCGTATTTATCGAAGGGCGAACGCAACGGTTCGTAAATTCTATTATCTTGGTTTATAGAACTTATATACACAAGATGAAAACAACGTTCATACTCCCCCTTTTGCTTTTCAGCACCGCCGTCTTGGCACAGAGTGCGAACGATTGCTCGAACGCGGTCGTCGTTTGCGGAAACAGCGTCATCACCTCCAACGCCTCGGGCTTCGGCACCCAGAAACTGGATAGCGGCATCAACCCCTGTGCGTTCGAGGAGGTAAACAGCATTTGGCTGCAATTGAACATTGACCAAACCGGTCTACTGGAGTTTCTGTTGACACCCGATGATCCCGATATCGAGGTAGATTATGATTTCTACATCTTTGGCCCCGACTTCAATTGCGGCAACTTCGATGCCCCCGTCCGTTGCTCGACCACCAATCCCAATCAAGCGGGAATTTCCAGTAACGTTACCGGACTCAGAGCGGGTTCTACGGATGAGTCAGAAGGACCAGGGCCGGAAGGCGATAGCTTTGTAGCGCCCTTGCAAGTTTTCGCCGGGGAAACTTATTTTTTGCTGATCGACCGTCCCGAGGGAGATGGTGGATTTAGTCTGGATTGGGAGGGCTCTTCGGATTTTGTTGACCCGCCGCCGATTCTAGTAGATGAACCGGATGTCATTGAAACCTGTTTTGCCGACTTCGGATTGCCTATCGATCTCACCCAAAACGAAAATCAGATTGCAATCGACCCCGGGATTTTCTTCGAATATTTTGCTTCCCGAGCGGATGCCTTCGACGGTAACCGCCAGATTACGGATCCAACCGCATTTACCACCAATGCTTTCTCGACCATTTTCGTAAAGGCGACCAGCGGCAACAGTTGCTTCGAGATTTTGGAACAGGAAATCGAAGTGGCACGGCCTTTTTCGGAAACACTGGAATTCAACACCTGCGATCCGTACAACGTTGGTAGGGAAACTTTTGCTTTGGGGGACATTTACGAGGTGATAGAAGGAGGACTTCAGAATTCCGCTATCTACACCGTCAGCTTACATTCCACCGAAAACGATGCGGATACCGATCAAGAGGAATTGACCGCGGACTACGAATCCGGCGGCGGATTGATTTACGCTCGAATCGAAACCAACGCGGATGTCGACTGCTTTCTGACGGTTCCGATAACCCTTACCGTACTTTCGGACGACCCTGATTTACCGAACGAATATCTACAATGCGACCTCGACCTTACCGATTCCGAAGATGGTATCACCACCTTTGATCTGCAGGAAATATTCAATGGCTTGACCCAAGGTAAGGCCAATGAATATATGCTTTATGAAAGCGAATTACTTCGCGATAGCGACACCGAAATCTCCAGTATTTCAGAATTCAGGAATGCGACCCCATTCGCCCAAACGATATACTACACGCTGGTAAGTGACCAATGCGAAAGCTTTGGGGAAATAGAACTACGGGTAGAATCGACCATTATCACCCTGAATGAGCGGAGTCCGTTAATTGCCTGCGACATCGATCCCGCCACAACAATTTTAGAGGCATCCTTCGATTTGGATGTTTTTGTTCAAGATGCTTTCCCCACTACCAGCGTTACCATTTATCCAACATTGGAAGATACCTTTGCCGGTCAGAATCGTCTTTCGGGAACGATATCCTCCGAGAATACATCCGTTTTTATCCGAATCGATAATGGAGACCGATGTCCAACCGTCGAGGAATTACTTTTGATGGTTAATCCATCCCCAGAAATTGCCCTAGAAAAAGAATATCGACTTTGTACGGAGAATCCTGCACTGAACATCGAGGCCCCTGAGGGATTTGAAAGCTATTCCTGGGCTAAAGTAGGAGAAACCGCATCCGAAGAAATAGGCATTACCACCAATGTTACGCTCACCGAGAGTGGCACCTACCGACTAACCGTTACGGAATCCTATGAAGTCGAGGGACAGACCATCACCTGTAGCGGCCAGGCCGATTTCGAGGTCTTGCCCACTGAACCGCCCGTAATCGACGAAGTGGTACTAGGCGGGTCTTCTGCCAATAATATTTTGGATGTTCGGGTCATCGGCAATGGCGATTACGAATATTCTTTGGACAATGTCACCTTTTTCGATAGTAATATTATCGAAAACGTACCCGCGGGATCCGCCACCGTATACGTTCGCAATACAACCGGATGCGGTGAAGACCAAGTGACCATCTCCGTCTTCGGATATCCCAAATTCTTCACGCCCAATGGGGATTCGGTCAATGACCAATGGCAGATTATCGGCGCCGACCCGCAATCGTCGACCACCGCCACCATATCCGTTTTCGACCGCTATGGCAAATTCCTAGGGCAGTTCGACCCTCTCGGCCCAGGTTGGGACGGCACCTACAACAATGAGCCGCTTCCGGAATCCGATTACTGGTTCAAGGCCGTTGTCAGCGGACAAAAGGAAATCCACCGACATTTTACACTGAAACGTTAGGGCCGAAACGCTAGGATTTAGTATATTGATGCGTTTGAATCCCCTTTTTCAAATGCTAAAAAAACTGCTATATCTCGGGCTGTTTTTCGCGAGCCTATCCTCTTTCGCG
>JBAUIP010000367.1:0-3899 GCA_049683055.1 Pricia sp. | reverse complement strand
CCGAAAGCGCGGTCACCTTTCGATGGGAAGCTTCGGAAAACACCGATGCTTATAGGATATCCTTAAAAAATTTGGACGACGGCACCTCCCAAGATATCGATTCGGAGACCAATGAAAGTACCATAAGCATCTTGCGGGGTACGCCTTATGAATGGTCCGTAACCTCAATTGCCGAGGGCAGCTCTGAAACCGCACAAAGCAGTGTTTGGAAATTCTACAATGCCGGTGTCGCCACCGAAAGCCATCCCCCTTTTCCTGCAAGTGAACCTTTTCCGACCAGAGGGTCCGCCATCGAAGCGGGTACCGTTGCCCTGAGTTGGGAAGGCAGTGATGTGGATGATGATATTGCATCCTACGAAATTTATCTTGACGAGAGCAATCCTCCTGAAACCTTATTGGGTAGTTCCGCTACCGAAACCATCGACTTTGAAGCCGTTTCCGGAAAGGTATATTATTGGCGGATAAAAACTATCGATGCCGTTGGGAACACATCGAACTCCGATATTTTTGAGTTTAAAGTAAACTAATTTTCAAACTGACAAGCTGTAGACGAAAATCAAGTTCCGATTCAGACAAAGACGTAGTTTTGGTTTTAATGGCCAACCGAAAACATCCTGAACTATGAAATCCGTTACCTTTTTAATCATTCTTAGCTTTTTTCTTCTAGTAGCTACGGGAAACGCCCAAAAGAATCCAATGCGGGTAGAGCCGCCCAACTGGTGGACGGGTATGGTGCACAATGAAATAGAGCTATTGGTCTATGGCAAAGATATCGGAACCTATACCGCATCCCTAAAACCCTTTACAGGGGTGAAACTGAAAACAGTGAAATTAGTATCCAATAAAAACTACCAATTTCTAACATTGGATATATCCGACAGTGCTCAGTCCGGAAATCTGGACATCGTTTTCTCCAAAAACGGATTGCAAGAGATATCCCATAGCTTTCCTATACTGGAACGGGAACCCGGAAGAAAAGATATCCAAGGTTTCGACTCTACCGATGCCATTTACCTCATTACTCCCGACCGTTTCGTTAATGGCACTATGGAAAACGATAATGTCAAAGGCCTGAAAGAAAAAGCCGGCCGCGCGTTCAAGGGAGGTCGGCACGGAGGCGATGTGGAAGGTATTTCCAAAAGTCTGGACTACATCCAAACTTTGGGCTTTACCGCCATCTGGATGAACCCGATACTGGAAAACGATATGGCCGAATACAGTTACCATGGGTATTCCACCACCGATTTTTATAAGGTCGATCCGCGATACGGTAGCAACGAATCGTTCAAAGCCCTGTGCCAAAAAGCATCCGACAAGGACATGAAAGTGATTATGGATATGATTGCCAATCACTGCGGCCTAGACCATTGGTGGATGCAAGACCTTCCCTCCGAAGATTGGATCAACCAGTGGCCCGAATACACCGAGACCAACCATAAAAAAACCGTAATTCTGGATCCCTATGCCTCCAAAATCGACCGCAGGCAGTTTTTTGACGGATGGTTCGTGCCCAGCATGCCCGACCTGAACCAGCGCAATGAATCGATGGCCAACTATTTGATTCAGAATACCATTTGGTGGATCGAATATGCGGGTATTTCCGGCATCCGTATGGATACCTATCCGTATCCCGACATGTATTTTATGAGCGATTGGACCGAGGCGGTGATGGCCGAGTATCCCGATTTCAATATTGTCGGCGAGGAATGGGTGACCCGACCGACGATTGTATCCTATTGGCAAAAGGGCAAGGAGAATCCGAACGGATATACCTCCCATCTAAAAAGCCTGATGGACTTTCCCCTGCGGGATGCCATGGTCGCATCCCTTAAAAAGGAGAAAACATGGGCCTCGTCTTGGACCGACCTGTACGAAGCCTTGGGGCAGGACTATCTTTATCCCGACCCCAATAATTTGGTCGTCCTTCCCGATAATCACGACATGAGTCGAATCTACACCCAATTGAACGAAGACCTGGAGCTGTTCAAATTGGCGCTGACCTATATTGCCACCGTGCGCGGTATTCCGCAGATGTACTACGGCACGGAAATTTTGATGACCAACCCCGGTACGGAAGACCACGGTATCATCCGGTCCGATTTTCCCGGCGGATGGCCGAGCGACCCAATCGACGCATTTAGTGGCAAGGGGCTGTCGGGCGAACAAAAGGAGGCGCAGGACTTTATCAAAAAATTGATGACCTGGCGAAAAGACAAATCCGTCATCCACCATGGAAAACTGATGCATTTTGCCCCAAAAAACGAGGATGAAATCTATGTGCTGTTCCGTTATGACGAAAAGGAGAAAATCATGGTGGTTCTCAGCAAAAACCCGAAAGACGTGCAACTCGCACTAGAACCCTATGCGGAGATACTGGGAAACCGGCTTTCGGGAAAAGACATCATTTCAGGAAAAAAGTTTGATGAAGCCGATCGGTTGTTGGTAAAAGCCAAATCACCGATGATTATTGAGATAAGCAATTGAATTTTAAAGATTCGAACGCTAAGGTGATTATACTTTCTCAATAGGAAGTCATCGGAGAATACTACTCCGGGATCTGATTACTTATGAGAAGGGACTTCAAAGAACAAGGGAAGAACAATTGAAATTCCTCTCCGATCAGGCCCAAGACCTGAACCTTGGCTACGAATGATTTATTCCCCAAACTTCGTTGCCGTGCTCGATGCATGTGTACTATACCCCGCTCCGCTTAGGGACCTGCTCTTGTCATTGGCGGACGAAGGACTTTACAAACCAAAATAGTCCGCCGAGATTCAAGATGAGTGGTCTCGAAACTTATTGGTAAACCGACCCGATCTGAAAAAAGAACAACTCCTGTCAACCATAGAAGCTATGGATTTGGCATTGCCCGATTCCAACGTG
Organism: Pricia sp.; assembly: GCA_049683055.1. Lineage (GTDB taxonomy): Bacteria > Bacteroidota > Bacteroidia > Flavobacteriales > Flavobacteriaceae > Pricia. The sequence goes on along the minus strand of JBAUIP010000367.1, from coordinate 1,016 downwards.
GAGAATTACACACCCCTTATCCAAGGTATTCATCTACCCGACCCCAATGACAGACATGTTGTAGCTGCGGCCATTCGCTCTAGGGCGGACATAATCGTCACCTATAATCTTAAAGACTTTCCCAAGTCGGTTATCAATGAATTCGATATAGAGATTCAACATCCGGACATCTTTCTATCCAATGTATTCGATTTCAATCCCGAAAAGGCAAGAGCCGCTTTCAAAAAACTTGTCAAAAGATTGGACAATCCACCGAAGTCACCTTCCGAGATTCTCGAAACACTTGGCAATTCGAATCTCAAGGAAACAGTCAAGAGACTAAAAAATTGAATGATGTGCGCTAACAACGAATAAACGCAATACTGGCCTACCCGATAAAACCGAAACGCCCGTACTAGTAAAAACATGATTGATAAAGTGAACCTAGAACGGTTCGAACCCGTACTACGCTTATGCGAACCCGTTCACCGTAGACCCGCGTTCCAAAAGAGTCGCCTCGATAATTTCGGTGCGGTAGACCTCCTCCCCATATTCCCTGAACTCGCTTTCCACCCGAGCTATAAGCATCTCGGCGGCGATTTCGCCCATGCGCTCCCCGTGCTGGGCAACAACGGTCAATGTCGGAATGGAGTAGCGGGATAGAAACCCATCCGTAAAACCGATAAAAGAGATATTCTCCGGAACCTTTCTTCCCATTTTCCGCACCACGCCCATACAGTGAATGGCAAACAACTCGTTCACACAAAGAACAGCATCGATATCTTCGTCTTTGAAAAAAGCCTCAACGGTCGATTCATCGATATCGGTGGGCGGCAATACCAAAATGCGATTTTCATCAAATGGGATCTTATGATCTTCCAATGCTCTTCGATACCCCTTTGCCCGCTTCTCGCTCACGTTGAAATAATTTTCCGTGGTCACCAGGGCCACTCGTTTCCGACCATCCTCTAAAAATTTAGTGACGGCCTGATAGGCGATTTCCTCATCATTGAGAACGACCTTGTCGCATTCGATTT
>JBAUIP010000366.1:0-1646 GCA_049683055.1 Pricia sp. | reverse complement strand
ATGACCAGCAACAACGTCAAGGTCCACCCGCGAATGAAGGAACTCTATAAATTCTTCAAGTACAACGGTAAGGTGATGGATATCATCGACTACGACCCTGAAATCATGCATATCTTTTCAAGGGATGTCCTTAAAAAAATTATCAACGACGAGGATGGCTGGGAAGAAATGCTACCCAAGGGTATCGCGAAGACGATTAAGGACAAAAACCTATTTACGAGGAAGTTGGTAAAGGCGGAAAAGGCTTAAATCACTCTTGCCCCAAAATCTGGGACGCGTGGTCCTTGGTCTTTACCTTTTCGATTACCTTTTCCACTACACCCTCTTCATCCAGCACGAAGGTAGTTCTGTGGATGCCGTCAAATTCCTTTCCCATAAATTTCTTAGGGCCCCAGACGCCGAACGCGTCGATGACCGAATGGTCCTCATCGGCCAAAAGCGGAAAAGGCAAATCGTATTTGTCCTTAAAATTGGATTGTTTTCGTTCGGTGTCCTCACTGACGCCCAATAACTCGTATCCCGCTGCTTTTAAATCGGAATAATTGTCCCGCAAATTACAGGCTTCCGCCGTACATCCGGGGGTATTGGCTCTGGGATAGAAGAACACGACCAATTTTTGACCTTGGTAATCGGAAAGTTTTACAATGGTTCCGTCTTGGTCTTTCGATAAAAATTCGGGAACCTGGTCCCCTACTTGTAATCTATCCATGGTTAAATTTTATATTAAGTTTGTACGAGCGTGAAGTTAAGCCAAAAATTCGCGACATTTTAGACGTTTGTCGATTACCTAAGGCCTGCTTTTCAATTGGAGCTAAAATTAGCGAAACAACTGAAAAATACACAAGAATGTTCGCGGCGTTCAGGCATAGCTACCACAAACGATAAAGCTAAGTAGAGAATGAAGAAAGCCGAGAAAGTCGACTTTGCGATACGCAAGTTGCAAGAAATTTATCCTGAAATTCCCATTCCGCTAGACCACCGCGACCCTTACACTTTATTGATTGCCGTGTTGATGTCGGCCCAAAGTACTGATGTTCGGGTAAACCAGATTACCCCGCTCCTCTTTGCCAGGGCGGATAATCCCTACGATATGGTCCGCCTTTCTGTCGAGGAAATCCGGGAAATCATCAAGCCGGTGGGACTCTCGCCCATGAAATCCAAAGGTATCCATGGACTTTCAAAAATCTTGATCGAAAAGTACGTTGGCCAAGTGCCGCAAGACATAGAACTTCTAAAGGAACTCCCCGCCGTCGGCCACAAAACGGCCAGTGTGGTCGTATCGCAAGCTTTTGGAATCCCCGCCTTTCCGGTGGATACGCACATTCACCGTCTCATGTACCGCTGGGGCTTTTCGAACGGAAAAAATGTGGTGCAAACGGAAAAGGATGCGAAAAGATTATTTCCCAAAGAATTGTGGAACGATTTGCATCTTCAGATTATCTGGTACGGGCGGGAATATTCCCCAGCGAGAGGCTGGAACCTTGACTATGACATAATTACCAGCACCATCGGAAGGAAATCGGTACTGAAGGAGTACTGGGCAAAACGAAAGTAAACCTCCGCGAAAGGAGTCAACTCAATTTTAATGAAAAATGGACCCCGGAAATATCACAGTAATAAAACTTTGACGACAGAGTCAGTATAGC
>JBAUIP010000365.1:0-6646 GCA_049683055.1 Pricia sp. | reverse complement strand
GATAGTAGTCACAGACCTCTTCATAAGATTTTAAAATGCTGAAATCGAAATTATTTTTTATGGAAAATACTTTTATGATTATTACATTCTGACCGAACTTGATTCGGTTTCTTGTCTTTAATTCCTTACAAAAGTCGGCACTTTCATGTCCATGTAGTTGGATGCCTTGCAGGTTGTATTTTTCCTTTTTCCCTAAAATCTCTTTGAGGGTTGCATCCACAAAAACACCAATCTTTTCGATGCCGTCAGGGAGTTTTGGGATTTCGCCCTCAAAATACCTGCTTGAAGGTTTCCAAAAGATGAAACCAAGGTAGTCCGGTCGAAGTGCTGCGACCTCGGTGGTGTTACGTTTCATTCCACAGACCTTGAGTTTCATTGTGCTGTTTTTGGATTTCGGTTCAGCGTATGGATGAATTTCTTCGCTGCGTGCCCTGGATCATCGGTGCGCATAAAGTTCTCGCCAATCAGAAAGCCTTGGTACCCGAAGGATTTTAGTTCTTGTATCGCCTTGACATCGCTGATTCCGCTTTCGGATACTTTGACGAATTCGTCAGGAATTATTTTGGCCAAAGCCTTGCTGGTTTTTAGGCTGACCTGAAAGGTTTTTAGGTTTCGGTTGTTGACACCCAGCATGTCGAGGCTTGGCATCAAAGATTTTTCCAACTCTTCTTCGTTGTGGACTTCGAGTAGTACCTCGAGGTGCAGGCTTTTGGCCAGTTCGGAGAAGCTTTTGATTTCTTTTTTATCCAAGATGGTGGCGATTAAAAGGATGACGTCGGCACCGTGGGCCTTGGCTTCCAGAATTTGATATTCGTCGATGATGAATTCCTTTCGCAACAGTGGTATTTTGGCGGATGCGCGCGCTAATAACAAATCATCCAAGGAACCTCCGAAATATTTGCCGTCGGTTAAAACGGACATCCCGCAGACGCCGGCATTTTCATAGCCTTTAGCTACATCCTGAACGTTTAAATCTTGGTTGATGACCGACTTGGAGGGAGAGCGCCTTTTGTGTTCCGCGATGATTCCCGATTCGCTGCTGCGCAATGCATCGGATAGGGAAACGGTCTGTCGGTCGAAAAGCACCGATTTTTCCAATTGTGAAACTGGGATCAACGACTTTCGTAAACCCACTTCTTTCCTTTTATCGGCGACTATTTTGTCTAGAATGTTCATTGGCGCTTAAAATTCCGAGCGAAGCGAAGGAATCTGTTGAATTAACTCCGAAGTCCACTACTCGATATTTGTTATTCTCATTTTACAAGGCCACAAGGCCACAAGGCCACAAGGCCACAAGGCCACAAGGTCAAGAAGCCCTACTCAACTCCTGCAATTTTCTCAAGGCCTGCAATCCCTTTCCGCTTAAAAGTGATTCCTTGGCTTGTTCGAAGCCTTCCTTGACCTCCAGATTTTTGACGGTAGCAATGGCGACTCCTGCGTTTGCACAGACCACATTGTTCTGGGCCTCGGTGCCTTTACCTTTCAATATGTTGACGAAAATTTCTGCGGATGACTCGATGCTGTCCCCTCCGGTGATTTGGGATGGGCTAATGGCTTTCACCCCGAAATCCTCCGGTTTTAGCATGGATTCGGAGCCATTGGAGATGGTCTTGGTACGACCGGTCAGCGAAATTTCGTCATAGCCGTCGAGAGCGTGGAGCACGGTGAATTTTTTGTCGGTGTTTTGGTATAGATATCCATACATGCGAGAAAGTTCCAGATTGAAGACCCCGACCATTTGGTTCTTGGGAAAAGCGGGATTCACCATAGGCCCCAGCATGTTAAAAAAAGTTTTTACGGCAAGCTCCCGGCGTATCGGGGCCACATTTTTCATGGCGGGATGGAATAGGGGCGCATGTAGCACGCAAATGCCGGCTTTATCGATGGATTTTTCAAGGAAATCGGCTTCGTTACTGAACTTAATACCGAGGAATTCCATCACATTACTGCTTCCGCATTTACTGGAAACGCCATAGTTGCCGTGTTTGGTGACCTTAACGCCTGCACCGGCGGTTACGAAGGATGCGAGGGTCGAAATGTTGAAGGTGTCCTTGCCATCGCCGCCCGTTCCGCAGAGGTCGATAGGGTCGTAGGAGGATAAATCGACCGCCTTACACAGCTCCAAGAGCGCGTCTCTAAAACCTTCCAGTTCCTCGATTGTAATGCTCCGCATCATATAGACGGTCAAAAAGGCCGCGATCTGACTGGTGTTGTAGTCGCCTTTGGCGATATTGACCAGTATTTTTTTGGCATCCGCTTTGGAGAGGATGTCATAGTTAATCAATCTGTTTAGTGTTTCTTTCATATTAAAACAATTTGGTCATTTGGTCATTTGGTCATTTGGTCATTTCTACTTTTCGGCAATGCTTCAGACGAACCTCTGGTTCAGTCTACTACTTTTGTAGTCTGTTCAATGAGTTCGCTAGGTTCATTATTGCTGGAGTTTCTATTCTTTAAGTCCCAGCCAGTTCGCCAACATTTTCTTTCCCTCTGGCGTTAGAACCGATTCCGGATGAAATTGCACCCCGCAGACGTCATATTCTTTATGGCGGAGGGACATAATCTGTCCGTTTTCGTCGACCGAAGTAGTTTCCAGTACCGAGGGCAAATCCGATGGGTCGACCACCCAAGAATGATAGCGGCCAACCTCAATTTCCTTGGCAATTCCTTCAAAAATCAAATCGTCTTTTACAATCTCGATCGGGGTGGCAATACCATGGTACACCTGGTCCAAATTTATAAGCGATGCGCCGAATACTTCCCCGATGGCCTGTTGCCCGAGGCAGACCCCAAAAATACTTTTCGTCGGCGCATATTTGGCGATAATCTCTTTGAGCAGCCCCGCCTCATCGGGAATACCCGGTCCGGGGGACAGAACAATTTTGTCGTAGGCGGCGACTTCGTCCAAGGTCAATCGGTCATTACGTTTCACGGTGACCTCACAGCCCAGATCTTCTAGATAATGGACTAGGTTGTAGGTAAAACTATCATAGTTATCTATGACCAGAACCCGAATTGGTTTCAAATCCGATGGCTCCGCGCTACGTGCTTCAGAAGGTATCTCTGAAGTGGAAGATCGTGCACCTTTGGGGTTCTGTATGTTTCTATGTTCACTCATTTCTATTGAATACTAAATTAGGTTGCCCTGCTTTCTCCCCTTTCCCTCATGAGCTGATTGAAGAAGGATACGGTTTAATTCAAATCTCTTCCGCGATATGCAGGGCCTTTGTCAAGGCACCGAGTTTGTTATAGGTTTCCTGCAGTTCGTCATCAGGGTCGGAGGCGGCTACCAGTCCCGCTCCCGCTTGATAATGCAATTGATGGTTTTTACTGAGAAAAGTTCGGATCATGATGGCGTGGTTGAAATTTCCCTTAAAATCCATAAAACCGATGGCGCCACCGTAGTAGCCGCGGCCTGTTTTTTCGTATTGTTCGATCAATTGCATCGCCCGGTGTTTCGGGGCACCACTTAAGGTACCGGCCGGAAAGGTATCCGCCACCACTTTGAGCGTCGGGATATCCTTTTTCTTCTGCCCAGTTACCTTGGAAACCAGATGGATGACATGGGAAAAAAACTGTACCTCCCGGTAATTGGCCACTTCGACCATATTGCCGTTACGGCTGAGGTCGTTGCGGGCCAGGTCGACGAGCATGACGTGTTCGCTGTTCTCTTTGTCGTCTTCGGTGAGTTTTTTCGCGAGGATGGCATCCTGTTCGTCGTTACCTGTGCGCCTAAAGGTGCCGGCGATGGGATGTATTTCCGCCTTACCGTCCTTAACGACCAATTGGGCCTCGGGCGAGCTTCCGAAAATCTTGAAGTCCCCGTAGTCGAAATAGAAAAGGTAGGGAGAAGGATTCACCGACCGCAGCGCGCGGTAGACGTTAAATTCATCCCCTTTGAAATTTTGCGAAAATCGACGGGATAAAACAAGCTGAAAGACATCCCCACGTTGGCAATGCTTTTTGGCCAGGCGCACGTGCTCTTTGTAGTCCTCATCTTTCAAGTTGGATGTCGCCTCCCCAGCCATGGAAAAATTGTAGGAAGCGAAATTCCGCACGTTCAAGATTCTTTCAATTTCCGTTGTATTTTCTTCCTCTTCGAAACAATGGGCAAAAATATAGGCCTCGTTCTTGAAATGGTCAATGGCAATGATATTGCGGTACACGGCGTAATAGATATCGGGAATCGCAATCGTACCCTCTTTTTTCGACAGTTTAATATCTTCAAAATAGCGGACGGCATCGTAGGCCATGTACCCGAATAGCCCGTTGTCGATAAACTTGAACTTGTTTTTGTCGGTCTTGAATTTTTGGGAAAATCCGTCAATAATCTGCACCAGATTGGTATCGGCTTCGATGGCAATCTCCTCGGAAGTGCCATCGGGAAACTGTTGCACAACAGTTTCATTTTCCACCTTGATCGAAGCGATCGGATTACAGCAGATGTAGGAAAAACTGTTGTCGTTGGCATGGTAATCACTGCTTTCCAAAAGGATACTGTTCGGAAATCGGTCCCGTATTTTGAGGTACACACTGACCGGGGTAATCGTGTCGGCGAGGATTTTTTTGTAAGATGTTTTAAGCGAATAGGTCATCAATGATAAACTTTGGTTCTATTTCAGTATGGGCGGAGATGAAAGTACCATTTCCCAAATTAAAAAAGGCCTGTCGCGAAGACAAGCCTTTGTATGATTTTCTTACAATGATGCTCAGCTCACGATATATTTCGAGAGTTGTTCCACCACCAAGTATTTGTTTTGCTGTTATGCATTGGGTCAAATATAGAAATCATTTTTAAAACGGCAAACGTAAAGGGCCGAAAATTTTCGGCCCTTCCAACATCGGTGTTCTTGATGTGGTTTAGAACTCCAAATCGACGACCAAGTCAAATTCGTCATAAATGGCCTTATCGCCCAAATCATCGAAAAAGCTGCCCGAACCGTACTTAATACCGTAATCGGTGCGGTCGACCTTGACCGTAGCGGTAGCCTTGCTTCCATAGACCGATACGTCGAAGGTCACCGGTTTGGTGGTTCCTTTTATGGTCAGGTCACCCTTGACCTCGTACGAATTCTTCCCGGTCGATTTCACATCGGTAAAGACCAAATTTGCGGTCGGATGATTTTCGGTATGGAAGAAATCTTCGGAGTTCAAGTGTCCCTCTAATTTTCCTTTACTCTCCGGGTCGCCTTCAAGGTCGGTCGAAACCAAAGTGGACATGTCTACCGTAAATTCTCCCCCGGTCAATTTATCGTCATCGAACATCAAGGAACCGTCTTCCAAATCTACGGTACCCGTATGCGATCCGGTAACTTTATAGGCCTTCCAAGTGACTATACTGGTCTCGGTGTTCACTTCTTTTTTCTCTTCCGCCACGGGTTCCGTAGCCGTTACTACGCCGAAAACCAGCGCCAGTGCTAAACTCAATACTCCTTTTTTCATAATGGTGTCAATTAAAATTTCATTCCCGCGAAAGCGGGAATACTCTGTTAATAATAGTGTTTCTACTTCAAAATTTGTCGAACAATTCGTTCAGTTGCTCCAATTCTTTTTCGGATAGGTTTTGTAAAATTTTATCCTCTACATTTCTCATCGCCTTATCCATTTCTGCGAGCTCGGTTTCCCCCTCAGGGGTAATCGTGATCTCGATTTTCCTACGGTTCGAGGGGCAGGTCTTACGGTTAACAAATCCTTTTAAAAGCAATTTGTCCACCAAACGCGTGGTATTGCTCATCTTGGTCACCATTCGCTCGTTCAGGGTCGAAAGATTGGCCGGCTTCCCGTTCCGTCCCCTCAAAATTCGTAGTACGTTAAATTGTTGAAGCGATACACCGTAGGGTTTCAAGGTGCTGGAAATCGCTTCGTTAATTTTATGGTCGACCAACATGAAGTGGATGATGGTCCTGCTTTTAAGTGGGATTTTCTTATCCGTTTTTATAACTTCCTCTACATTCATGAGACGACAACAATTGTATATACAAATATAAGCGGATAAAGTCCTCGTAGGGTAGGGGCGATGCCAAATCTTTGTTAAAATTAAGGGGATGCGCTTGTTACCGGGAATCCGATTTGACTTTCAAAGGGAATGTTCCGGGGTAAAGTTTGGATTTCAATAAATAGGAGGAAGCGATTCGGGTACGATTTGAAGATTGTTATTGAAATAAATACCTCCCGAGATATTCGGTGAACTGAACTCGTTTAACTTTTTGTTTTAATGAGTTCATTAATAAATAGGATGTCCTTTTGCTTAAAAATTCTATATTTGAATGATATCAGCGGGTAGAAAAAACATCCTGCCAAAAGGGATACATATATAAGGATACACAAATGAATTTATCACAAGAGGATTGGGAAGAACAATTGCAAGGCGACGATGATGCCTTCGTTCTTGACGTACGAACCGAAGAAGAGCTGGAAGAGGGATATATTCCCAACGCCACCAATATCGATTTCTATTTGGGACAGGATTTTCTGAACGAGGTCGAAAAGCTGGATAAAAACAAGAATTATTATGTCTACTGCCGCAGCGGGAACCGGAGCGGCCAAGCCTGCGCCATCATGAAGAATGCCGGTTTTAAAAATGCCTATAATTTGGAAGGTGGATTTATGAACTGGGAGGGGGAAGTCGCGGAGGAATAAATGAAAT
>JBAUIP010000364.1:0-2299 GCA_049683055.1 Pricia sp. | reverse complement strand
GGCCAACACCGGGCACGCAACGTTTTTCAAAACCTCCGAAGGGTCGTACCTCAGAAAATAGACCATCCAATCGGTGGCCATAAAATTGGTCTGGGATTCAATAAATTGGTCGACATCAACACCGGCCGGAACCAGTTTTCGGGTTTCCTCATTTTCCGCTTCGCTTTTTAGATACGTAATCAGGTCTTTACGCAAACCGGGTACGTCTTCGGACTCCAAAGCCATATCGATCATTCTCTGACGTATCACGGCGGATGTTTCTACATCGACATTGGACTGTCCTGCGGCTTTTCCGATCAACCGGCCCTGCGTGGCTAAAAGTTCGCTTCCGGGGACGCCGATTCCGGCCATCAGGACTACAAAACCTATATCTTTATTATTCGCGGCGACCATAGGCGCTATTATTCCCCCTTCACTGTGGCCGATTAGACCGATTTTGTTTTCGTCAATATCTTCTCGCGTTTGGAGATAGGTTACCGCACTCTGAACGTCGGTGGCGAAATCGGCAGAGGTGGCCGATTTGAAATCTCCGGTGGATTCCTCCGTTCCTCGGTCATCAAACCGAAGAACGCCGATACCATTGCGGGTCAGATAATCCGCAATCACCAAGAAAGGCTTGTGTCCGGACAGCTCCTCGTCACGGTTTTGAGGGCCGCTTCCGGTTATCATCACGGCTACCGGAAACCGTCCCAGTTCACCGGACGCAGATGTTTCTGGGAGGGTCAATGTACCCGCCAACCTAATATTTGCATCCTCATTGGGGAATTGCACTTCCTCGGAATAATAAGGGAAAGGCGCTTTTGGCTCTTGCGGTCGATTGAGATTGGCTGCAGTGATAGGCTCCCTGGAAAGTTCCAACGGCAGACTGAATCCGCCTTGGGTAAAGGTTCCGTTGAAAGTACCCCAGCTCAATTCGCCGGAATAAGTAAGACCTAGCGCCGTGATGAATAAATCCAGTTTCTGATTCTCAAACGTAGTAGTATCTACAGGAATACCGGTAGACCCTTGATCGGGACTATCCAAAGTCGAACGATAGCCAGATTCGGTCCGTTCGATATGCAGCACCAGCCGGAGTGGACTTCCCGGTATTTCGAGCTTTCCGTACCATGGGCCGGTGATATCTTGGGCTATGGCCGAGGCCGAAAATAGCACCGAGACTAAAAACACAACGATTATCCTCATCATTCCTTTATTCAAATAACCACTGATATAAGTTTTATAATCAGAAGAACACATGATAGAATTACCGTTTATCCATTTGGTTTGTCAAATCAGCAAATTCAACGTGCCAGAAGTAAAACTCGAATTCGTTTATTTTACCACGCTACCCTCAAAGCTTCCGCAACCAAATATTCCGGAACTGGGTTTTGTTGCCGTGGTCCTGTAAGGCGATTACGTCATCTCCATGAGCCTCGGGGTAATTGTGCAGCCCGATATAGTAGGTATTTCCATTAATGGTTACATCGTTTTGGACCAAGACGCCGTTGAGCAGCACCGTGATTTCGGCGGGGGAATCCAATCGGCCATCCTCTTTGAACCGGGGCGCCCTGTAAATGACATCATAGGTATTCCACTGTTGGGGACTTCGCATAGGGTTGACCAGAGGGGCGTGGTCTTTGTAGATGCTACCGGCCTGACCGTTGCGGTAGGTGCGGTTCTGATAACTATCCAAAATCTGGAGTTCGTACCGGTCTTGCAGGAAAATTCCGCTATTGCCCCTCCCCTGGCTTTCACTTTCCACCTTATCTGGAGCACTGAACTCGAGGTGTAACTGAACATCTCCGAACTTCATCTTGGTCTGGATGTTTCCCGAACCCGGTGCAACTTCGAAGTGGTCGTTGTCGACAATGTTCCAAGGGGCCACTTTGGTGCTATCCTTGGCGCTTACCCATTGGTCCAAATCACTTCCGTCAAATAGGACAATGGCATCGGACGGTGCATCGCCTAGAGTATCGGCAGGTTCCACCACTTGTACTTCCGGCTCCCATATCTCGGTCATTTCGGGCTTCATGGGCATGGGCGATTCTTCAGGGGGCGTGCTGGAATAATCTTGGGCGCTTACAAGGGTCAATGAAAATGCGATGATGGCCAATGATGACCAAAGTGTTCTTGATTTCATGTTTTTGCTAATTTGAATTTTTCACCGTTCAAGATACTGTTTTTTACTCGGATGTTACCCGCATTATTGCCCACTGTTTTTATCATAAAGATTTCAGCAGGGCAGTGACTAGGATTCAATTCGTGATTTTCGATATCCAATTCGGATTTTGCGTTGCTGAATCAACCTAAAACTTTCCGT
>JBAUIP010000363.1:0-7348 GCA_049683055.1 Pricia sp. | reverse complement strand
GCACGAAGTGATAGACGGTAAACAAATCGAGCAAAAGGTAGGTACGCCGAGCGAAATCAAAGGAAAAACTGTACGCAAGTGGGTAGGAAAGCCCGTTCACAGGACGGATATTGAAGATATGGTCCGAGGCAAACCGGTATTCGTGCAAGACCTGCGGTTTCCGGGAATGGTACATGCCAGGGTCATCCGGCCTAGCGGCTATGCGTCCCGATTGAGATCTTTCGACGAATCGGCAATCGAAAATATGCCCGGATTTTTAAGACTGGTGCGTAAGGGCAGCTTTTTAGGGGTCATCGCTGAAGAGGAATATCAGGCCATCCGGCTTAAGGAAAAAGGGGAGAAGACCGCAACTTGGGAATCTCAGGAAAAACTACCTACGGACCAATCTCCAAAAGACCATATAAAATCTCTGTCCGCAGATACTGAAGTCCACGAACAAAAGGGTGATGTGGAGTCGGCTTTCGGTGATGCCGCGATAACGCATAATGCCTCCTATTTCAAGCCTTACGTGATGCATGCCGCAAACGGCCCCTCGTGCGGAGTCGCTCTTTTCAAAGAAGGAAAACTGACCGTTTGGACGCACAGCCAAGGGGTTTATCCGCTACGGAATACCTTGGCCGAACTACTTAAGATGTCCAAAAACGATATCCATGTCATCGGTGTGCCCGGCTCGGGTTGTTACGGTCACAACGGAGCCGACGATGCGGCCGCCGAAGCCGCACTGATGGCCGTCGAATATCCGGGAAAACACATTCGAAATCAATGGATGCGGGCCGACGAACACGGCTGGGAACCCTACGGTACCGCCATGGCCTTTGAATTGAAAGGAGCATTGAACGCGGATGGAAAAATACAGGCATGGCAGCAGGATATTTGGTCCGACGGCCATAGCAACCGTCCCGGTGGAAACCCCAACAGTCTTTTACCTGCGCGATTTATGGATGAGGGTTATGGCGCCCCCGGCATCGGTTACCGAGGGGGAGCAGTCCGGAACGGCGTTCCGTATTATGACACGGAAAATACCTCCATTACATCCCATATTTTTCTCGGACCGCTCCGTTCCTCTTCCTTGCGGGGATTGGGCGCCTATGCCAATGTATTCGCCATCGAATGTTTTATGGATGAACTGGCCCATAAAGCGGCCAAAGATCCGGTCGATTTTCGTTTGATGCATTTGGATGACGAACGGGCCAAAGCTTGTTTGCAAAGGTTAAAGGACAAAACTTTGGATGTCGCGCTAAAAAAAGGGGAAGGCCTGGGCTTTAGTTTTGGCCGATACAAAAACGAAGGGTCTTATTGTGCCGTGGCCGCGCTTGTCGAGGTCGATGGTAGCAATGGTGCCGTACGCACTAAAAAAATGTGGGCGGTCATCGATGCCGGGGAAACCATCAATCCTGATGGACTGAAAAACCAAACCGAAGGGGGCTTGATCCAATCCGCCAGTTGGGCCTTGAAAGAGGAGGTCCGTTATGATGCACGGCACATTACCAGTCTCGATTGGGATTCATATCCCATTTTCCGGTTTCCCGACACTCCTGAAACGGAGGTCGAAGTCGTTGACAGACCTGAGCATCCTCCTACGGGGGCGGGGGAAGCCGCCCAAGGTCCTGCTACTGCGGCCGTCATCAATGCAATTTTCGATGCGACCGGGGTACGGGTCAGGGAACTTCCTGTGAACCCCGATGTATTAAAATCCGGCTAAAGTCGAATGCTAAACGGGTCTGTCGGTATATCGGCAAACCAAAAAGAGCCCGATCAATGAAGACCGGACTCTTTTATCGAGAACACTATATGAAAATGAAAAAATTAACTCCGTATTAATTACACCACAAACATACTGCGCATGGGCCGCGCCGCAAATTCTTTGTTGTGAAATGGCCAAAAGTTGTGGTGAAGGGATAGGATTTTGTGGTTTGGCCGATTCGCAGTACACCAGTTTCAGCATTGACTTAATCGATAATTTTTGATTTTTGAAGCAGGGTTTAAAATCTTCGCTTTAAATCTGTGGCGAACTTTAAAAATGATAATTTTACGCCCTTTAAAAATCGATTTTATGTCAAAAAATAAATACCTTATATTTTTCGGTCTGTTGCTTTTTCTTGGTGCCTGTACCAACGATGACAATCAAGTTACGGAGCCTGTCGAGCAAAAAACCACTGGTGCTTATGACGCCGAAGTGGTTACGCAATGGTACGACCTGATCAAAACCTTAACCATAGAAACGCCGGGGTATACGCCACCCGTTGCGGCAAGGGCCTTCGGATATACCAGTATAGCCCTTTACGAATCGGTGGTGCCGGGTATGCCCGATAAGGTTTCCCTTTCCGGAAAACTGACCGACCTCAATATAGATATGAAGCTGGAGGCCGGCGCTACCTATCATTGGCCCACCGTGGCTAACGCGGCACTTGCCCGAATGACCGGATACTTCTACGCGAACACCAGCTCAGAGCGTTTGACCGCGATAGCCGCTCTGGAGGATAAATTCGATGTCGCTTTCTTGACGGAGAACGGAACGGAAGTCCATGAAGTGTCGGTGGCATTGGGAAGGGATGTTGCCAACGGCATTTTGGCCTGGTCGGAAACCGATGGCGCGAAGGATGCCCAGTTCAATAATTTCCCGGAGGATTATGTTCCTCCGTCCGGGGAGCAGTTTTGGGTACCGACAGCTCCCAATTTTCAATCCGCTTTACAGCCCTATTGGGGCTCGAACCGCCCGTTTTTGATGGAGAATATCGCCAACCAAACCCTTCCTGCCAATCCCCCGCCGTTTTCGACCGAGGAGGGTTCCGTTTGCTACCAACGGGCCTTGGAAGTCTACAAAGTGGTCAACGAACTGACCCCCGAACAGCGGGATATAGCGGAATTCTGGTCCGACGACCCCATCACAACGGCGACCCCGCCGGGGCATTCCATTTCCATTCTCAACCAACTCATCAAGCAAAACGATAGCCGTCTTGACCTTGCCGCCGAAGCTTTTGCAAAGCTGGGTATTGGAATTTCGGATGCCTTTGTATCTTGTTGGAAGGTCAAGTACGAAACCCTGTATCAAAGGCCGATTACGTATATCAACAATAATATCGACCCTGATTGGCGCCCCGTTTTGGGCACCCCGCCCTTCCCGGAATATACTTCGGGGCATTCCGTACAATCCGGGGCGCTGGCCGAAATAATGACCTCTTTCTTTGGGGAGGATTATCAATTTACCGACCGTACCCACGAAAACCGCAAGGACATCAATGGAACTCCCAGAATTTTTGATAATTTCTACGCTATGGCCGAGGAGGCCGCCATATCAAGGCTTTATGGGGGCATCCACTTTCAAGAGGCTATTTCTCTGGGACTGGATCAAGGTTACGAAATTGGTAGAAATGTGAACGCCCTCGATTTGAGCAAATAAAAAGGTTTCGAAATGCTGGGTGTTGGTGGTTGATTAGCGATACGCTTATTCAAACGCGGCATGTCCGGTAATATCCAATCCGGTAATCAATAGATGGATGTCGTGCGTACCTTCATAGGTAATCACACTCTCCAAGTTCATCATGTGCCGCATGATGGAATATTCTCCGGTGATGCCCATACCGCCCAAAACTTGTCTGGCTTCGCGGGCCACCTTCAAGGCCATATCGACGTTGTTGCGCTTGGCCATGGAAATTTGGGCGGTAGTCGCCTTGCCCTCGTTTTTCAGTTGTCCCAAGCGAAAGGCCAACAATTGTGCTTTGGTGATTTCGGTAATCATTTCGGCCAGTTTCTTTTGCTGTAATTGGAAGGCGGCAATCGGTTTTCCAAATTGCTCGCGCTCCTTGGCGTAGCGTAAAGCGGTATCAAAGCAATCCATGGCGGCTCCGATGGCACCCCAGGAAATTCCGTAACGGGCTGAATCCAGACAGCCCAATGGGGCACCAAGTCCGTTTTTTTTAGGGAGCAGGTTCTCCTTCGGTACTTTAACATCATCGAAAATCAGTTCCCCGGTAGCCGAGGCGCGCAACGACCATTTGTTGTGGGTTTCGGGTGTGGTAAATCCCTCCATGCCACGTTCCACAATCAAGCCATGGATGCGACCCTCCTCGTTTTTGGCCCAGACCACCGCGATATCGGCAAAAGGGGAGTTGGAAATCCACAGTTTGGCACCGTTCAGAAGATAGTGGTCGCCCTTATCCTTAAAATTGGTGGTCATCCCGCCGGGATTCGAACCGTGGTTGGGCTCGGTCAACCCGAAACATCCCATCAGTTCGCCGGAGGCCAATTTGGGCAGGTATTTTTTGCGCTGTTCCTCATTTCCGTACGTATAAATAGGATACATCACCAAAGACGATTGTACCGAGGCGGTGGATCGAACCCCACTGTCGCCTCTCTCAATTTCCTGCATGATAAGGCCATAACTGATTTGGTCGAGACCGGCACCGCCGTATTCCTCTGGAATATAAGGGCCGAATGCACCGATTTCAGCCAAGCCTTTTAAGATCTGCTTTGGGAATTCCGCTTTTTGGGCATATTCCTCGATGATGGGCGAAACGTCGCGTTTGACCCACTGACGGGCGGCATCGCGTACGAGTTTGTGTTCTTCGGAGAGTAAATCGTCAAGATTGTAATAATCGGGAGCTTCTAACTGATCGGTTTTCATAGGGATATTTTTGTCAAAGGTAATAATGAAATATAACAAACGACTGCCAAATAGTTATCCATCTCATACGATTTTGCTGTTGATCGACCGTCTCTCTCTTGTCGCACCCGTTCCGTTTGACCGCACCGTCCCATTTTGCCGAAATTATCCCGTTTTGCCGAACCCTTTCCGAGCCTTTTGCTTCTGCCCGTCTGGCAAGAGGGTTCACTACCGAATTGGTTTTCAGTGCGTAATTACACTTTTAGGTAGAAATCCTTCGTCAGGGCGCGATACTCCTCGGTGTACTCGTGACGTTGCAGTTCGATGACCAGCTCGTCGGTATTCACGTCGGACTTGGTAAAACCGAATTGCAGTAGGCTCCTTTTTATTTTGGAAGTGGGATTTCCCCTGACCCGGGTCAATTTCTGGGGATGCAATCCCCGCTCGGATGCCAAGGCCAAAAAACCATCTTCTTCGCTGTAGGGAATAATCGCGGTAAAAACACCATCGGGCGAGAGTAAATGGGATACCCCATCTAGCAACGATTCGAAGGGAAGGAAGTCGTTGAAGCGCGCCATTCTGCGGGAAGTGTCCACGTTGGAAGCTGTTATCCGTGAGGCAGCCATCTCGGAGGCGTTTTGCTTCGATGCTGCCATTCGGGAAGCATCCGTTCCGGCCGTATCCGCCTGAAAAAAAGGCGGATTCGACACAATCAAGTCGTATTTGTCATCCCATTCCACCACAAACTCGTCCAATCCGGCATGATAGCAGAACAATCGGTCGCCCCAAGGGGATGCCTCGAAGTTTTCCACACATTGCTCAAAGGCATCCTCATCGATTTCGATGGCATCCACCGTTTCGGCATTGCTTCGCTGTGCCAACATCAGGGCGATGAGTCCGGTTCCGGCTCCGATATCCAAAATGGTTTCGGGATGGTTTTCCAGGGATGTCCATCCTCCTAACAAAACCCCGTCCGTACCTATTTTCATGGCGCAGCGGTCTTGATGGATGCCGAATTGTTTAAAGCGAAATAGCTGTTTCAATTTCAATGGTTTAAGAGATAAGTGCCTTTTTCACCTTTTATAATACGTTCATTCGAAATTTAGAAGGAAAAATCTGAACCTTTTAGTCAAAATTTCGTATATACTTAATTGATTACAAAATTAATACTAACTAAATCTCAATTGTTATGAAATTACAAGTAAAATCCTTACCAATGCTTGCCGTTCTGGTCAGCCTATTTTTTATGGTAAGTTGTGGAAACGACGATGGTACCGTTGCCCCTCCGGACAATCCGGATATGGAAGAATCTGAGGAAGAAGAGGAAGAGGAAGAACCGGCTACCGAAACGGACTCAAAGACCTATACCCTAGGTGCAGTCTCTAATCCCGATATTTCGGGAACTGCCAGGTTCGTTACGTTCAGCAACGATTCCACAGTAGTCGAACTGGACCTCGAAGGTACAGTGGATGGAAATATGCATCCGGCACATATCCATTTCAACACGGCTGCCGAAGGGGGCGATATTGCAATCGACCTGAATCCGGTAGATGGCTCCACCGGCGAAAGTTCGACCCATGTTACCGAATTGAACGACGATACAGCTATATCTTATGAGGAGCTGTTGGAATACGACGGCTATATCAATGTGCATTTCAGCATGGATGATCTAGGTACTTTGGTAGCCCAAGGCGATATCGGCCAGAACGAACTGACTGGGGAGAGCGTGGATTACAGTCTTGCTTCGGTTTCGGATCCCGATATTTCTGGCATGGCCAACTTTGCGGAACGTGTCAACGGTGAAACCTTGGTTTCTATTAATTTGGAGGGTACGACCGCAGGGAATATGCATCCATCGCATATACATATAGGTTCCGTAGCCGATGCGCCGGGAGAGATTATCGTTTCATTGGGCGAGGTAGATGGGGAAACCGGGTCATTGGTAAAAAATGTAACCGCTCTTAACTCAGCAGATGGTACGCCCAATGCGGGAGATACACTTGACTATACGGCCATGGTCGCCATAGACGGGTATATCAATGTCCACTTGAGTATGGAGAACCCGGCCACTTTGATTGCCCAGGGCAATGTAGGTTCCAATGCCGGGGAAGAAGACGGCGAGGAAGATGCCATCAACTTCGACGTGACCAATACCGGGGTTACCGCCTATATTTTCAATTCGGACGACTTGGAGAATATTGAAAATCCGGCCCTTACTTTGCAACGCGGCCAAACTTATACTTTTACGGTCGATGCCTCAGGACACCCTTTCTACATCAAGTCCGTTCAGGGAAATGGTACGGATAATGCTTACGATAGCGGAGTTACCAATAATGGTTCCCAAGATGGAACAGTAACTTTCGAGGTGCCTATGGATGCACCCGATACCCTTTACTACAACTGCCAGTTTCATGCGGTGATGACCGGCGAGATTACGATTACCGACTGATTTGGTCAGTTGAACAAATTTTTCAAAAAGGACCCGTTGCCAACGCAACGGGTTTTTTGTTATGTCATTTTCGTTCAGAGTCTAATTTCGCCAATTTCCAAACTACCCACTTAATCCTTAAAAGCTTAGAATATTAACATAAAAATACGCTAAATATTAAGGCTTTCTTTGGAATTAAAAGATTAGATTAGTATGAGATTAATCTTACAGGAACACTAAGTATTAACCCTTAAATCTATTATATGATGAAAAATTACTCGAGAACCCTATTTTTAACCAGTTGCATGATGCTTGCG
>JBAUIP010000362.1:0-10468 GCA_049683055.1 Pricia sp. | reverse complement strand
GTCGTAGTGCGTATCCGTTCTAAAGGCCGTCCTATCACTTAGAAAACCCAGATAGACCGTTTTGCGAACCACCCACTGGGGAGTTTCATCGGGTTCGAGCGCTTTCGGATAGTAGGCCAATAAAAAGAGCGCGCCCTGATAGGCACAGATATGGGCGGTATCGTCCCGTTTTCCCATCAAACGCACATAGGCATAAGGGACCGAAGACACCCGCATCAGGGAGGCCATCTCGACGCTGACATCAATAATCATCAAACGGATGCCCCTATTTAAAATCCCTTCCAAAATCATCCTGTTCCTGTTGGCGATTTTGGCCATTCCGACGGGGGCGTAGTGCAAGTGGTCGGGCTCGGAATATTCCGTTCTGTTTAATTGAGTTCCATCGGGGTTTTCGTTGTCGAGAAGTACGACATCGATAGCATCGTCGAACCGGAAAAGCGAATCGGTAAAGACGGTCATAGCCTCGAGCGCCATCCTGCCGAACAGGTTGGCGTAGTTTGAATGGCCGCTGCCATGGCTATGTGCGTAATATCCTATCATTAGCGTGCAGTCAGTTTAATTTTGTTCGGATAGCGCAGATTGGCGTAGAGCTTTAGATATGATGCTACCATACCCTCTATGGAGCAGAACTTTTCGGCCCGTTCGCGGCAGTGCCTTCGGTCGAGATGCATCGCCTTTTCAACGGCCCGGATCAATGCTTCCGTGGTTTCGTTTCGTACCAACACCCCGGTCTTAGGGGTCAAAATCTCGGGTGCGGCACCCTTTTCGAAGGCTACCACCGGCGTACCACAGGCCAAGGACTCGGCAATGGCCAGGCCGTAGGGCTCTTCCCAAGTACTGGTGAACAACATGCATCGAGCGCTCGCCAGATACGGCTGCAGCTCGGCCTGTTCAAGATGGCCCAGATAGGTCACCAAAGGATGCGAAAGATACCGTTCGACCTCCTTTTCAAAATAATCCGGATTACTGATGGGGCCGGCCAAGAGTATTTGTTGACCCATTTCTATGGCGGCAAGGACAGCCAAATGCGTCCCTTTTTCCGGACAGATTCTCCCGAACCAGATCAAATGGCCTGCTGGTTTCGCATTAAAATCCCAATTCTTGATATCGATTCCATTATACACTACTTGGGCATCCCTTATAAAGGGCTCCCAGGTCTTTTTGAGGGATGCGCTTACCATGGTGAAAGTTTGCCTAGTATCGGGCGCGACCCCGACGGCCCCCAATTTGAGCTGGGTAAAGGTCGGGGTATGTATAGTCGTGACAAATGGCACATCCAATCTATTGCCCAAAATGATGGGCTGGTAGTGCAGTGAATGGTTGTGCACGATATCATAGTCCCCCAACCCGATTTTGGCCAAGGCCCGGGAATACCAAAGCGCTTCCAGCAAATTGCGGTCGTTGGTGATGTCGAACAAAGCTTGTTCGGAATCCAGTTGGTTTCTTGTGCTCAGCTTGGAATCCAGCGGAACGATATCGAACCGGTCGTCCGAAGCCGCGAGCGCGTAGAGATGTACGGTATGGCCGCGCGCCATCAGCTGTTCGCAAAGCGCGTAGGTCAGCATCTCCAAACCGCCTTCAAAAGGCTGTTTGATAGGGTAGCGGGAATGGGCCAGTATCGCAATTTTCATAATCAAATTGTTTTAGGGATGTTCCTCAGTTCGCCGACAAGCTTCGACTTGCCCCAGAGCATCAGTGCCCCGATACACGCCAAGGCATATCCGAGGATGAGGGAAACGGTGAACGACAGCGTGATACCGGACAGGATAAGTAACACCGGAACCAATAGATATCTGTAGGAATAGCTGAAGGCGGCATAGTCTTTCGACGTCCTTTTAAAGGGTTTGTCAATGCCGCTAAAATTTTGAAGCCAGATAAAGGCGCTCCAATCCAATGTGGCGAGATGTATGGCAAAGGCCGCCGAGGTACTTGACGGACCCGAGGTTTTTGCCAAAAGATAATGTTGGGTCGCAAAATGGATAAGAAAATTGATCAGGCTCAAGGCGATAATGTCCGGCCCGAACCGATATACATTGAATCCCGCCAAAACACCAGCCAAAATCATCGCTATAATGGGCAGTGCCAAAAAATTGATCCAAGCCGTAAGCTGCAGCCAAATGGTCCACCGAATCCGCATCGGCTGGCGCAGACGATGGAACGAATGCAGTAGGGTCTGCATGTTCCCAAAAATCCATCGGCTGCGTTGTGCATAAAAGCTATGCAGGTCGGAAGGCATAAGTCCTTTTCCGATACTTCGGGCATCATAACCGGTTCGAAAGCCATTTGCGATTAATTGGGTACCTAATTCCGCATCTTCGGTAATCGAGGTGGTGGGCCACCCTCCTATTCGATGCAGTACCGACCGGTCGATGAGGGTCAAGGTTCCGGTGGGCAGCGTTGCGCCCTCGTTGTTGCCCGGCATGGAATAGATATTGAAATAGTGCTTGAAATCCTCCTGAAGTCCTCGAGTACCCTTAGAGGTATTGTGGTAGTTCTGGGGAAACTGAATCAAATCCAGTTTCCTTTCCTGAAGGGCATCCACCGCAATCTGTAGCGCATCGGGTACAAGAATATAGTCCGAATCCAGCGTTAGAACGTATTCCGTTTCCTTGGCGACCATGGAAAGGGCCAAGTTGAGCGCACCGGCCTTATATCCCTCTATATAATCCTCATGTACAAACCTGACTCTGGGACCCAGGCTTTCCAAAAATCCCTGAATGGACGAAACTAGTTCACGATCCGAATAATTGTTCGAGACCACAATCAGTTCAAAATTGGAGTACGACTGCCGCAGAGCCGCACGTATCGTTCGTCGTAACAACGGCAAGGGTTCGTTACATATTGCCAGATGGATGCTGACGAAAGGCTCGTTAAGATTCCGGACCGAAATACCCGGCTTTGCCCCATCCCCCTTTTTCACAAAATGGATTCGTAACAACCCAACGCAAAGCACAAAAATCGCATTTACGAGCAAAAGGCCTATCAGTATGTTTTCTGTATAATCCATTTCAACCGTCATTACCGACCGAGCGAAAGTACGATGGAGGGTCAACGGCTTATGTGCGGCATTGATCGGTATTTTAATCCAAAATGGATAGGGATACTGTTCTACGGTATACAGCTAATCGAGGGTGAAAATCAACGAACTAACTCAACGGCTATCTTCAAGTGTGTCAAGATCGTTCAGCACCTTTTCCATATCGATGGCGTCGTGCAAAAGGGGTTCGAACAGGTCGCCGGTCTGGCGCAACCGCTCTTCGAGGTCTCCCATCATGAACATTTGCGGTCGTAGGTCGCCCTGCAGCTCCTCCCAAGTGATGGGGGTGGATACCGGCGCGCCGGGCAAGGGTCTGACAGAATAGACCGAGGCGATGGTGTGGCCCCTGCGGTTTTGAAGGTAGTCCAGATAGATTTTTCCCTTTCTGTTTTTGATTCGTCGCTCCAAGGTGGCGATGTCGGGCAGGCGTTGCTCGACGAAAAGGCAAAGTAGTTTGATAAAGTTGCGGACCTCTTCGTAGGTGTATTGTGCACCCATCGGTAGATAGATATGGATGCCCTTGGAACCCGATAGTTTGCAATAGCCCTCGACGTCGACCGATTCGAGGACTTCCTTGAACTGGACAGCAACCTGAACGACCTTTTCGAAGCCCATGCCCACGGGCGGATCGAGGTCAATGATACCGTAATCCGGCCGGTCGAGCGTTTTCACCTTGGAGTTCCAGGGATTGATTTCGATACAGCCCATATTGGCCATATAGAGCAAGGAGGCCGTATTCTGGCAGAGCAGATAATCGATGCTCCGTTCGGAGGATTCGGAGTAAATGGAAACGGTCTGCATCCATTCGGGTAGGTAATCGTTGTCTTTTTGGTAAAAGCCATCATCGGCGATGCCATTGGGATGCCGGTGGAGGCTTTGGGGGCGGTCGACCAGATGCGGCAGCAGTACCTCGGCAATGTTGAGGTAATAGTCGATCAGGTCGTATTTTTTGAGTCCCGCTTCGGGCCAATAGACTTTTTCGAGATGGCTGATGGGAACCTGCAGTCCGTCGACTTCCAAGGTCTGTTTGTTGTTACTGTTGGTCGGCCTTACGGCGGATGGCCCATTTTGCGGCATCGGCGGCGGTGGGAAAGCTTTTAGTCCTTTGAATACGGGATTTCTCAGGAGTCCGTTCTTGGTCTTTTCGGAATAACTGACCTCACATTCCAGAACAGGATGCATCCAATGCGGTCGGCGGCCCTTGAGCTGCAATTTTTTTGGGAACGGAAGCCCGTCCGCGCGATAATCATCGAAAAGTTCGAGCAGTTCGTATCGCCGGCTTTCACTAAATCCGGAACCGCAGTTGCCAATATACTTCAACCGGTTATCTTGACGAACGCCCAGGATGAGGGAACCGAAGGCCGTACCGCCTTCCTCGGAATCGGTGTAGCCGCAGATCAGGGCGTCGATATCCTCTACCGATTTGATTTTGAGCCAATTTTCAGTCCGCGCCCCGATGGTGTAGGTCGAGTCCTTTGCCTTGGCCATCACCCCTTCCATTCCCGCGCCCAACGCCTTTTCGTAGAGCGCCGTCCCCATGCCCTCGATATGGTCGCAGTATTGGGCGATCTCAAGTTCGCCCAGCACCTCCGGTATCAGGCTTTTTCGGTCGGGCAGCTTGAGGTCGAGCATGCTATGCCCGTTCAGGAAAAGCATGTCAAAAACGTAATATTTCAGGATGCCGTTCGAAGAAGGATAGTTTTGCAGCTCCCCGAACTGCGACACTCCGTTTTCATCCAGTATAACTACCTCGCCGTCGAGAATGACCTCATGGTCCAATTGTTTTAGCTCATCGTGTAGGGCCTTGAACTTCGCATTGTAGTTCACGCCATTTCTCGATTGCAACAGCACCCCTTTGTCCCAAATATGGGCGAGGACCCGGTAACCGTCCCACTTCAGTTCATATATCCAGTTTGGGTCGTTGAAGATGGCATCGGTGCTGGAAGCCAACATCGGTTGCAGAATACTGCCAGGTTCGAATTTCGAGGGTCTTTTGCGAACAATGTTCTTCGACGGTTCGATCAGGGCATCGGCATCATAGTAGAGTTCGGTAGAAAAAGAATCTTTCTTTTTAATCAGCAGCCACTGCTCTTTTTCCGATTTTTTCCCCGTTCTGACCAGCGCAAAGCGGCCCTGAATCTTTTGGCCGTGGAACACCAGTTTCAGGTTGCCCTCTTCCAATTGCTGTACGATGTCGAGTTCGGTCGCGGAGGCATCCGTCCCGAAAATGCCGGA
This sequence comes from Pricia sp., assembly GCA_049683055.1. Classification (GTDB taxonomy): domain Bacteria; phylum Bacteroidota; class Bacteroidia; order Flavobacteriales; family Flavobacteriaceae; genus Pricia. The sequence goes on along the minus strand of JBAUIP010000362.1, from coordinate 5,196 downwards.
ATCCCAAATCGCCATATCGCCCGCCCCGTAGTTTCCCTTGGGAATGTTGCCCTCAAAATGCAGGTACTTGATGGGATGATCCTCTGTACGCACCGCCAAACGCTTGTCGGAGGGGTTCATCGAAGGCCCCTTGGGAACGGCCCAACTCTTGAGGGTACCATCAATTTCCAACCGCAGGTCGTAATGCAATCGCCGGGCGTCATGGCGCTGAACGACGAAACGATGACCATCGGAAAGGGAAATGGTTCCGCCCTCGGGCTCCGGCGTTTTGCTAAAATTCCTTTTTTTATTGTATTCCTCTAAGTTCACTATTCAAGATTCTCGGGAAATCTGCTCAAGTATTTTCGAGCGGACCGACCATCGCGACGCAAAATTTTGATTGGAATAAACCTGAACGGAACCAGAGGGTTGCAGCAAAACGAAGATTTTCACCGCAACGGTTCCCGGCTGACGTTGCTGTCAAGAGGCTTTTTTCTTCCGTTTTTCAAGGCTTGCCTTGAGCTGGGCCATCAGGTCATTCGCCGGGGTGGGCTTGGCCTCGAATTTTTCAGGTTCGGGGGTCTCGCCCGCTTCCTTCGATTCGATGATCTTTAAAAGTTGCTCGTTGTACACGTCCTTGAACTTGCCAAAATCAAACTCCTCCGTATACTGGTCGATGAGCGATAGGGCCATATCCAGTTCTTTCTTGCCGGGCTTTTCCTCGGGGAGTTCCAGCTCTTTAGTGTCCCGAATCTCGTCCTCGAAACGGATGATGTGCAGCACCAGCGCATCGTTGTAGACCCCGATGAGCGAAAGATGCTCTTTTTGGCGCATGACGAAGGTGGCCACTCCTAGTCTTTCCGATTTTTTAAGGGCGTCGCGCAACAGCGTATACGACTTGGTGCCATCCTTTTGCGGCTTGATGAAGTAAGGCTTTTTAAAGAGAACGTCCGACACCTCATCCTCTTTGATGAACTGCTCGATATCAATGGTCTTGCTCTTTTTCATGTTGGCGTTCTCGAAATCCTCTTTCTCCAGAACGATATATTTATCATCCTTTTTATATCCCTTGACAATATCCTTCCACTCCACTTCCTCGCCGGTGTTTTCGTTGACGCGTTTGTACCGAATTCGGGCGCCGTCGTGACTGTCAAGCATATCAAGGTCGAGCGCCCGGTCTTCAGAGCCGGAAAATAGCTTTATAGGTATTGACACCAGGCCAAAGCTGATCGAACCGTTCCAAATTGATCTCATAACGAACTTGTTTTAGGTAGGTACAAATTAATTCTTTTTACGCATTCCCCGCCCCTAATGTTCAATTGCGTTAATCATAAGGGGGATACAGTTACCGTTTGCCGCATTGGCGGTCTAATTTTACTCGATAAATGCACGGAGTGCGATAAAAACTGGAAGAAATGGCAGAGCAAGGCGAATCACACAAAACACAGGATCACGACGTTATTAAAAAATGGGTCGAGAAAAGGGACGGAAAACCGGCCGTCGTAGAAAGTACGCAAGACAGTGGCCAAGGTGGTGGGCTGTTGCGTATCAACTTTCCGGGCTACGCTGAGGATGATTTAAAGGATATCTCTTGGGATAAATTCTTTGAGATTTTCGACAACAACGACATTCAGTTCCTGTATCAGGAAAAGACGAAGGATGGCGACCGAAGCCGATTTTTCAAATTTGTGGGCACGGATAAGTGATTGATCGAAAGAATATTAATAGAATGAATGCTATGAAAAAATTACGGATTACATTATTATTAACGGGATTATGCTGCGCTTTTACCCTAAGTGCACAGGGAGACAAGGAAATAATCGATCAAGAGATTATCGGACATATCTATAAACCGATCAAGAAAAAACCATCGGCCTCGTTTACGGACAGCCTCAAACTGCCGGAGGGATTTAAAATCGATGTTTACGCCGACAACCTAGGGAAACCTAGAATGATGGCCAAGAATTCCAACGGGGACGTTTACGTGACGCGTCGTTCGGGGGATATCATCCGTTTGGTGGATGATAATAAAGATGGTAAGGCCGATAGCCGAGATACGGCTCTGGTGAAGGATGCCATTCACGGCATCGATATAAAAGGGGATACCGCCTACTTAGTCACCGTGAACGAGGTGTTCAAGTCCAAAATATCGGATAATGGCAGTATGGGGGAACTGGAGCAGATTGCCGAAGACCTTCCGGACGGCGGCCAGCACGAAAACAGAACATTGGCCATGGGCCCCGATGGCCAACTTTACGTCTCGGTCGGAAGCACTTGCAACGCCTGTGACGAGACCCGGGACGAAAACGCGACCATCGTCCGCATGGATCCGAAGACCGGAGAACGTAGCATTTTTGCCAAAGGCCTGCGGAACACCATCGGTTTCGACTGGCAGCCCGAAACGGACGTGCTTTTCGGAATGGACCATGGTATCGACTGGCTGGGGGACAACGAACAGAAAGAGGAACTCAACAAGATCGAGGAAGGCAACAACTACGGATGGCCCTACATCTACGCCGACGGAAAATTCAACAAGGCCGACAAGCCGAAGGACATGAGCTGGGAAGAGTACGTCAAGAAGACTACCCAACCGGTACAGTTGTTTACCGCCCACAGCGCGCCCTTGGACTTTATCTTTTACCGGGGCAATATGTTTCCCGAGGAGTATAGAAAAAAGGCGTTGGTGACCTTTCGCGGCTCTTGGAACCGCCGCCCGGCCGCTGGATATAAACTCATAACCGTGGATTTTGAGGGCGAGACCGCCGCGGGGGAATCCGATTTGGTAACGGGATTTTTGAGCGAGGACGGCAAATCGCAATACGGTCGTTTGGTGGGCCTATTGGAACTTGAGGATGGATCGGTGCTGATGTCCGACGATGAAAACGGCATCATCTATAGAATTTCCTACGGTGAAAATTAGAAACCTACCGTGGGTTCATCGATAAACAATCTTGACCTTCACAGGCTGACCGTCAATTAATAAAGGGATGCCATCCCACGGATAGTATGAAAGACGAAATCCATAAGGTACTGTTGGTCGTAAACCCGGTGGCGGGCGATAAAGACAAGTCCCCTATTATCGAAAAGGTATGCCAATACCTTCGTCCCGATATGGAATTGGAAATATTGCATACCACCGGCACCGATGATGTCGAAAATATTGAAAAGAGGGTTCAGGAGTTCGGCCCCGACCGTATTTTGGTATTGGGTGGCGATGGCACCATCAAGATGGTCGCCGAAGCCCTTCAAGATGTTACGGATTGCAGTATCGGAATCCTCCGCGGGGGATCGGCGAACGGTCTGGCCACCGATCTCGATTTACCGGAGGAGAACGATAGGGCACTTATAACGGCCATGGGACGAAAGACGGTGAAGCTCGACGCCCTGCGTATAGGAGATGCCATCGGTTTGCATATCAGCGATATGGGCATCAACGCCGAACTTATCGAAAACTATGACAAAAGTAAAGTGCGGGGGCATTTCGGTTATTTTCTGAACAGTTTTCCGACCTTGTCCAATACCGAGATTCCCTATTCGTTCACCTTGCAAACCAACGGTAAAACTTGGGAAACAGACGCCATCATGGTCGCTTTCGCCAACAGTAAGAAATTCGGCACCGGTGCCTTGGTCAATCCCAACGGGGCCATCGATGACGGTAAGTTCGAGTTGCTAATTTTCAAGAAACTTGATCCATTGGCCATTTTTAAAACGCTACGCGGCGATATAGAAATGGACGATGATTTTATCGAAGTCGTCCAGACCACCGAGGCAACAATTTCCACTGAAAAACCGGTCAGTTTTCAGGTCGATGGCGAACCGATGGGGAAAATCAAGGAGGTTTCCGCCAAAATACTACCTGCCTACGCTGAAATCGTTATCGGAATCTAAGCTAGGATAGGGGCATTAATAATTGCTTTTGGTTCAATTCCATGGCAGCGTATCGCATATATTCTTTATACAAAACACTACCATGAGATCCATTCAGGTCAACTCCCTTCCCTTAAAAGAAGTTATTCAGGACATTGCGCATGCGTTCGAGACGAATTATACCGAAAACTGCGATGAATATAGTCTGGTGATTCCCGAACGGATTGGAAAGGGTTCTATAAAAGGTATCAATTTCGATAGCGGCCTTGGTATCATCCAGTATAATTGTACCTTTCATAAAGCCCTTGAGATACAGTTCGTGGTCAATGAGATACATCCCCTGAAATTTTTATACTGTATCGGGGGAACCGTACACCACCGTTTTGGCAATGAGGACACGCTGCATCCCATCGAAAAATATCAAAAGGCGATCGTTGCCAGTATGGGTACCAATGGCCACGTGCTTCAGTTCAAGCCAAATACCGAAGTGGTTATCAGCAGCTTGGAAATTGTTAGGGAACAATTTGCTAAAAAGATAGCCTGCGAACTCAATACAATGAGTGATGAACTCAAAAATCTTTTTAAGGATACTACGGCGAGCGAGGCCTTTTATCATGATGGGTTTTACAGCCTACAACTTGCCGATAGCATACAGGAAATAGAACATTTCGAACATGGCGACTTTCTCCGAAAGATTTTTTTGGAAGGAAAGGCCTATCAGCTGCTGACCAAACAGATTATCGATTATCAGGATGATTTGAAAGCCGTTGACCACCGTAGTATTTTACGGCAGTCCGAAGTACGGTTGATAGAAAAGGCGGCGTCGCTTTTGCAGGAAGAACTCGCCCAATCGGAAACCATAGAGATTGTCGCCAAAAGAGTCGGTCTGAACGCCAATAAGCTACAGCAGGGCTTTCAGCATCTTTATCACATGACGGTCAACCAATTCGTTAACCATATTCGGCTTGAACTGGCCAAAGATTACCTGTTGAACACGGATTATAGCATCTCGCAGATAGTCGAGGAACTGGGACTTACCAGCGGTAGTTATTTCTCCAAAATATTCAAGGACAAGTACGAGCTAACCCCATCCAAATTCAGGACGCAGCGCATAGCCGCACTGAAAAAGAGGAATTTAGAGAGGCTCGATACCATTGACAAGGATCAATGATTCGGCCCGGTAGTTTTTTTAGCTCCTTCGAACATCTTTCATCAGCCACAGGTTCAATCCGTCATCATTATCCTTATGGAGTACCGAAATATTTCCAGTGGTCTCAAAAATCACTGCTTTTATTTCGGATAGCTTCGTTACATTCGCTTCCCTCAGTTTCGACCTCAGGTCTCCACGGG
>JBAUIP010000361.1:0-2013 GCA_049683055.1 Pricia sp. | reverse complement strand
AATATACGCGTTCTTTTATCTTAGGACGAATGGCCTGGGGAGGCATCGACAGCTTACTCATAATTTCAGGCGCTTTCGGATTTTTTGACCGCCAAATTGCCCTTGCCGTAGGCGGTTATGACACGGGCACAGTGGGGGAGGACATGGAAATTGTTTTCAAAATGCGCAGGTATATGCACGATAATAAAACCCCGTATACCGTTGAGTATATTCCCGATTCCCTCTGTTGGACAGAGGTACCCGAGGACCTGAAGATTTTCCTCAATCAGCGCGATCGATGGGCAAGAGGCAATCTGGAGACGCTTTTTAAGCACAAGGATATGTTTTTCAATTCCAAATACGGCCGATTGGGACTTTTCAGCTACCCCTACTGGTTTTTTTACGAATGGATGGCGCCCCTGATGGAGTTTTTCGGGTCCCTGACCATCGTTCTGTTCTACTATCTGGGCATTTTGAATTGGGACTTCTTTATCGCAATTACTGCAACAGTATACCTCTTTTCCGTCATGTTTTCATTCTACGCCATTTTATGGGATGTCTACAGCTATAATGAATACAAAAAAACCAAGGACATTCTCATATTGATGTTCTGTGCCGTGGTCGAACCGCTCTTTTTCCACCCCATCGTGGTCTGGGCCGCGGTCAGGGGCAATTATAAAAAACTCTTCGGCATTAAGGCCGGATGGGGAACGCAAGTTCGCAAGGGTTTTGCGAAAGCGAGTTGAATATGGAAGTCCAAAAATTAAAAAGGGCGAATAACCAATCACCAATGCAAAAAATCGATTCATAAAAGTAGTCAAACGTCTTGAACACCAGCCAACACGACCGATATACACTGAAGCAGTATACCCGATTGATCATTTCGTTCTTCGGATGTCTGATCATGCTTTCCGTCGTACAGTATACTACTCTGTATTTCAAAGGTGTAGTGGACATTATCTTTGGTACCAGTTTCTTTATCGCGGCGGTTCATCAAGTTGGTTTTGCCTCCATCGTCGGAGTGGTGTTGGCCTTTCCTTTCAATTTTTGGGAGAATTTACGGCCGCGCTATGGTTTCAATCTTGTCTTTGCCGTTCTATTGGTTCTATTGATCATCGAGGCCATGTTAATCGGCTATTACTGTACCGCTTTAGTCCCATTGGGTTCTGATTTAATGGGATATAGTTTTGCGGATATCAAGATTACGGTCGCTAATTCCGGAGGATTTTGGATGTATGTTTCCATGGTCGTCGGGATGGCCGCCATTGTCCTAATTTTTTTTGGATTATATAAAGTCACCTCCAAATACTACCATCATATCAGTAGGATGTATCCGTTTACCATCATCCTTTTCAGCTTGTTCATTATGACCCTTTTTGTGGCCGGAAAGCCAATCAACCAGAACAAGACCCAGTACTTGGCCCTGAATCTGTACGAAACCTCGACCGAGGATACTTCCTACAACTCGGATGTGGAATATCCCCTTATCAAAGACCAGCGTGTCGAAAATACTTTGGGCGAGTTTTTTGAGCTGAAAGATGAAACACCCAACATCGTTTTCATCATGGTCAAAGGCCTGGGAAGGGATTTTATGGGTCAAGGAGCGGAATACGAGGGCTTTACTCCGTTTTTGGATTCCCTAAGCACCAAATCTCTCTATTGGGAAAACTGCTTGAGCAACACCGGCCGTACCTTCGGAGTGCTTCCTTCGTTGATGGGATCGCTTCCGTTCGGGAAAAGCGGATTTATGGAACTGGAGAAATATCCCAATAAACTGACCCTGTACAGCATCCTAAAAAATAACGGATACCATTCCTCTTTTTATCAGGGCACGAACAGCTCCTTTGATGATGTGGACCGATTCCTGCTCAGTGAGAACGTGGACTTTATACTCGACAAATCCGGATTCGGCACCAAGTTCGAGCTGCAGGCCGAGGATGCTGCCGGCTCCTCTTGGGGATATCCCGATAGGGAACTCTTCAAAAAAAGCATGAGCCTGCCCCGAAAAGCGGGCCAGCCCAGGATGGAGGTCTA
>JBAUIP010000360.1:0-4946 GCA_049683055.1 Pricia sp. | reverse complement strand
TGGTCATTACGGAGAACGTCGCCAAGAAATATCTCGGGGACGCCGATCCGATGGGCAAAACCCTGTTTTACGGAACGGACAGAAAGCCTTTGAAAGTTACCGGGGTATTACATGATATGACCAACTTGCCCGCCTCGGTAAAGTTCGACATCTTGGTACCGATAGAAAATTTTGAACAGGTAGCTTATTTTGACTGGAGCTGGGTATGGCTGGGTGTGGCGACCTATGTAAAGCTGACCGATAAGGCCGCGGCCAATCCCGATGTCGTAAACCATTTGGAAGCCCAATTTCCCGCCATGCTGAAGACCCACGCGGCAGGTGCCTTCGAGCGGATCGGACAGCCTTACGAGGGATTTTTGGAAAATGGCAACAAGTGGGATGTACACCTACAGGCTTTGACGGATATCCATTTGCATTCCGGGGAGATAGCCTCCGTAATTACCGAGCAGAACGATATTCAAAACCTGTACATATTCGGGATCATCGCCCTGTTCATCATCGTATTGGCCTGCGTCAATTTTATCAATTTAGCAACCGCACAATCCGCCAAAAGAAGCAAGGAAATCGGAATCCGGAAAGTCCTGGGTTCCTTTCGGCCGCAGCTGATCAGGCAATTCCTCACCGAGGCCTTCTTTTACACCATAGCATCCACAGTGCTGGCGGTAATTCTGGTGTGGGCCGTGCTTCCCCTTTTCAATCAGCTGTCGGGTAAAACCCTTCCTTTCCAATCCATCTTTGAAGGCGGTATTTGGCTGTTCATTCTTTGTCTGGCCATCGGTACCGCGCTGCTGGCAGGCATTTATCCCGCTTTTTACCTTACATCCTTTAAACCAGCGAACATCCTCAAGGGACAAAACGCGACATCCAAGGGCAAGGGAGGATTTATCCGCAACGGACTGGTGGTGTTCCAGTTCACCATCGCCATCATCATGATTATTGCGACATCCATCGTGTACTTGCAATTGAGATACGCGCAGAACCGGGATCTGGGCTACGACAAGGAAAATCTGGTCGTGCTGCGGAATACCGAAAAATTGGGCGAAAGCGAGGAAACCTTCCGGCAAGAGCTACAATCCCTATCCGAAGTCAAGAGCGCCACTATTTCATCCGGCATGCTGACCAACGGTTCCTTTGGGGATTTCTATGTCCCGGAAACCTTAGACCCGGATGCGAATGTCGCCAAAGACATCACGCTGCAATCCTATTTGGTGGATGAACAGTTCATTCCCACCTTGAACTTGGAATTGCTGGAGGGCAGGGGATTCGAAGACCGGTTCAACGATTCGCTGTCCGTGGTCATCAACGAGGCCGCCGCCAAACAAATAGGATGGGAAAATCCCATCGGAGGCATGATCCGGTATCCGGGCGGAAATATGGAATCGTACAAAGTCGTAGGGGTTTTGAAGGATTTTAATTTGGAATCGCTCCACAGCCACATCGAGCCCTTCGCCCTGTTTTCGAACAGCTCGAAGAGTTACGATACCGGGGTTTCCTACATCACCCTCAAACTGAAAGCGGAAAACACGAGGGAGATTTTGGAGACCGTCGAGAATAGCTGGAGGAGTTACCAACCTAATGTTCCCTTTGAATATTCATTTTTGGATGACGACCTCGATGCCGCCTATATCTCCGACAAAAGGCAGGCCAGTCTGTTCGGGGTCTTCACGTTCCTGACGATTTTCATTGCCTGTATGGGCCTGTTCGGTCTGATTGCTTTCACAGCGCAGCAGAAAACCAAGGAAATCGGCATCCGAAAAGTGCTCGGTGCGAGCGTTGCGGAAATCGTCCGATTGTTGGCGCTAGATTTTGTCAAAGTGGTTTTTATTGCCCTGTTGATTGCCTCCCCCATAGCTGGATATTTCATGAACCAATGGCTGCAGGATTTTGCGTACCGAATTGATATACCGTGGTGGGTCTTTGCGTTATCCGGGGTAGCTGCCATGACCATTGCCTTGTTGACCATGGGTGTTCAGGCGGTCAAGGCGGCGAATGCGAACCCTGTAAAGAGTTTGCGGGCGGAGTGAAAAGGGTTACGAATTGCAGAATGAAAAAGGGTTGCGCATTAATGAGTGTTATTCATCAATCAATCATCAAAAAACAAGAACCATGTTCAAGAACTATCTAAAAATCGCTTGGCGAAACCTATGGAAAAACAAAGGCTACAGTGCCCTTAACATTTTCGGTCTGGCCATCGGTATTACCTGCGCCAGTCTGATATTTCTTTGGGTGGAAGATGAAATCAATTTTGACAGTGTATTCCCTAAACAGGATGAAATTTACTATCTGCCTACGAACCAGCAATACGAGGGGGAGTGGCGAACGTTTTATTCCACTCCCGGCCCTTTGGCGAAGGATTTGAAGGATGAAATACCTGAAATTGTAAGGTCGGCGCGAACATGGAGCGAAAACTTGCTTTTTACGGAAGGTGAGAATGCCTTAAATCGAAGAGGAAGATACGCAGACGCTGATTTTTTGGAGATGTTCAGCCTCACTTTTATCGAGGGAAATAGTAAACGTGCTTTCGACCGACCGGATGCTATTGTACTGACACGAGAAACCGCAACTCAATTGTTTGGTAAAAATACGCAGGCTTTAAACAAGGTGTTGCGCGTAAACAACAAAGACAATTATACGGTCACTGGCATTGTGGAAGACTTGCCCGAAAACGTCAGCTTTGGTTTCGAGTGGTTGGTTCCCTTCGAACGCTATTCGAAGGGAGTGGATTGGATGAAGGAATATGGGAGTAATTTCGCCGATACTTTTGTGGAACTTTCGCCGGAAGCCGACTTTGAAACGGTCGATGCCAAAGTACGAAAGATGATTCCCTCAAAAACCGATGAGGTCACTACATATGCTTTTTTGCATAGTATAAAAGACTGGCACCTACGGTCCGATTTTCAGGATGGGAAAAAGGTCGGCGGTAAAATTACCTATGTCCGCTTGTTTACGCTGATCGCCCTAATCATCCTACTCATCGCATGCATTAATTTCATGAACCTGTCCACCGCCAGAAGCGAAAAAAGGGCCAAGGAAGTGGGCGTCCGCAAAGTACTTGGTTCCGGCAAAAGAAGACTGATTTTCCAGTTTATCGCCGAGGCATTGATTACGGCGACCTTGGCGGCGGTGGTAAGTGTTCTTCTTCTGATGATTTTACTGCCACAGTTCAACATCCTAATCGAAAAGTCATTGGAACTTCGATTGACCGATCCGATGCATATCGGTTCGCTCGTGGGGATAACCTTGATTTGTGGACTTCTTGCGGGATGGTATCCTGCTTTCTACCTCTCATCCTTTAAACCGATAGAAGCCGTTAAAGGCGTAAAGAGCAAGGATAGTAGTGCCACTTGGATACGAAAAGGGCTGGTCGTATCCCAATTTACCATATCTATCGTCTTTATAATCAGCACCATCATCGTCTATCAGCAAGTACAACATGTAAAGAGCCGCAATCTTGGCTATAACAAGGAGAATCTTATCAAAATGGATGTCAACGGGGATATGGTCAAAAATTTTAATCCCATAAGAAAAGACATGATGGCTTCGGGCACCGTTGAGAACGTCGGCCTGAATAATTCCAACGTACTTTCCGGAGGCAACAACGGATCGGGCCTGACATGGCAGGGCGGAACGAAAACGGAAGATGTGCTCATATCGTTCAGGTACGTAAGTCCGGATTTTCTAAAAACTACCGGAATGGAAATTGTGGAGGGCCGGGGCTTCAGCGACGACATGGCCAAAGACAGCACCAACACGCTTATTTCGGAATCGTTCGCCAAACTGATGGGCGAAGGAAGTGCCATTGGTAAAACGGTAACGCGTAACAGACCCTACACGGTAATCGGTGTCGTAAAGGATTATCTATATGGCGATATGTACGGAAATAGCGACCCGGTGATGTATTTTCACAATCCGGGGTTTGCCAACTTTATGTATGTGCGGACTAAATCCGGTGTAGCAATGACCGAAACTCTTGCCGCCATGGAGGGCGTGATGAAAAAATACAACCCTGCTTTCCCGTTTGAGTATGAGTTTGTCGATGAGGCTTTTAACGCCAGGTTTCAAAGTGAAAAACTGATAGGAAGCCTTTCTCTCATTTTCGCCTTGCTCGCCATTATCATTTCGTGTTTGGGCCTTTTCGGTCTATCCGCTTACACCGCAGAGCAACGGCGGAAGGAAATCGGGGTGCGAAAGGTATTGGGATCCAGCGTTCCGGGAATCGTTCGGTTGCTCTCGAAGGATTTCTTGCGCTTGGTATTTATCGCTTTACTATTCGCCATTCCATTCGCTTGGTGGGGGATGTACCGATGGTTGGAAAGCTTCGCATACCATATCGAAATCAACTGGTGGGTTTTTGTTCTTGCTGGATTGGCCGCTGTTTGTATTGCTTTGTTGACCGTCAGCTTTCAGGCAATCAAGGCGGCAAATGCCAACCCGGTGAAAAGTTTACGAACGGAATGAATCAAGTCAGGCAGTGATAGAATTAATTTATCAATCAAAAAACAAAAATCATGTTCAAAAACTATCTAAAAATCGCATTGCGGAACCTTTGGCGACACAAGGGCTTCTCCTTTCTTAACGTTATGGGTCTTGCCATCGGAATGACCGCGGGCTTCCTGATTTTGATGTACGTAGTATTCGAACTGAGCTACGATAAATTCCATAGTAATGGGGATAATATCTACAGGGTAGTGGCCGATATTCAAACACCATCCGAGAAGTTTGAGTCTGACAAACCGACCTGGGCGGTGCCGAAAAATTTGGAGAGCCAGTTCGAGGAAATTGAATCGGCGGTTCGAATTATGGATTTGGGCGGAATGTTGGTCCGCAATGGCAATCTCAATTTTGAAGAGGACTTCTCGGTAGCCGCGGATTCCTCCTTTTTTCAGATTTTCGATTTTGAACTTGTGCAGGGCGACAAGAAAAATGTTTTGGTAGAACCTTATACC
>JBAUIP010000359.1:0-2980 GCA_049683055.1 Pricia sp. | reverse complement strand
TTGTACAACTAAGTCACAAAAACAATTAAACACTAAAAACACTAAGAAAAGGTCAGTCTACCGATTTCCTCGCCGGCGAGGATCTCGTTTAAATTTTCGATAAAATTCAGATACGCTGCATTATCGGGATTTTGATTTGCCATAACTGTAGGTTTTAAGGATTTGGGATTCGGATTTGGGACCGATAGGTATTACTGGACTACATATAATCCAATTCTACCAATTCGTTAATACTTAAGATTTCGTTGAGTTCTTGTAAGAAGGCTAGGTACTCTTCTCCGTAGGTATCGTAAAGCATAAGGCGGATAGGTTAAGTTATCGGATTTTTTTAAATTTTAAAAAGCGATTTGGGCCGCTGTTTTAATTTGATGAAGTAAACTTATTCAATACCTGAGGTGGACACAATTAATTGTGGTGTAACCCTAATTTTTTGTTGTAAACTTTGTTAAAGCTGCAAAAAGGAACCAATAGATAGGTTAGAGGAAGTTAAAACCTCACATTATATGTCAATCCCGCGGAGACGGACCAAACAAAACTACCTGAATCGAAGACCAATTCCTGCCGGACGACCCCTAGGTCCACCCGGTAGCTATTGGGGTTAGTTTTTCCTGTAAACTGATATTCCCAGGCAATTCGCTGTGATTCAATAAAGAGCACGGTTTCCGCCAAAAGTTGATCACCCTCCCTAAACTGTCTCAGCTCCGGGGCGTATCCTATTCCCATATTCACTCCTAGAAAGTTGTCCCTGTCCCTTAAATATTTTCGAACCAATAGCCCTCCGGAAAAGCTCAGGTTGCCCGCTTCCCGGGGCGTCACATACGGTCTTAACGAAAAGTAATAATTGCCATGGTAAAGTCCGATTGACCCGGTAAACACGGTGGCAGTGGTGGTGGTGAAATCTAGGTACCGCAAACCTAGAGAGGTTTCAAGCGACTTTGGCAGATTGGCATAAAGCTCCGCTCCTACCCTATGGTTCGGAAATATTGGGGCTTTTGAATAACCATAGTTCAGGTAGCTATAAAAGGTTTTTGAAAATTTGGGATAGAAATCCAGCTCGTACTGGAGGCCATGGGTTTCAAAACGGTTGGCATAGTTGATTCGGGGGATAACGCTTCCGGCATTAGTTTTTCTGGTATAACTGAGACTGGAGTAAATCATTGGTTTATAGACTACGTCGAAAACATCAAAGGAATTGCTTATGGACATATTGTTTTTCCACTCGGTCTTGGAATCGGACTCTAAACTATCCTTCGCGATATCCGAAGCCGGGCCCAAAGTAATTTTTGGGTCAACAGCGGGAATCACTAAAGTATTCTTCGAAAAATCTGCGCCTATCTCACTCAGTCTTTTCTTGGGTTCTTCGTTAAGGCTGTGCAAATTGTTTATGGCCCTGCTCCTCAAAATCATAATATCTTCATCACCCTCCAAAAATGTCAAGGCTTTATTGGCGAGGCCCAGTGCGATATAAAAGTTTTCTGCATAGAGTTCGTTCTTTATGGTGGCGACCCATACATCTTTGTTTTTCTTCTCTTTGGAGGTAATCGTGTTGAAATGCGCCCGAGCCCGCTCATATTGACCGTCCCAACTATAGGTACTAGCCAAAAGACTTCTAACATCGAGGTATTCTGGATATTTCGTCAATATTTTTTGAAGGGTATCTCGGGCTACCTCTCTCTTCCCCTCAAAAGCCAAACTTCGGGCCGCAAAAAAGGATACATCGGGATTACCGGAATATTCGGGTCCTTGGGCACTCATGTAAAAAGTGACCAGTACTAGGCAAAATAAGCTATATGTATTTTTGATTCGAATCAATTTCTGAATCCCGTCGGGACCGTTTATTTCGCTTCGTTGTTTATTTTTTGGTCTTCACTGGCATTTTCTTCGTTTTGCAGAACAATTCCTTTTCTTCTGGCTTCCCGTTTTGCCCTGTCAATCTTTTGCTCAATTTCGTTGACGCTTGAACTGTTATTTTGTGCCATTTCAATTAGTTCAAGCGCATCCTTATGTCTGCCCCGCCAAAAATAGATATCGAACAGGGCGGCATAAGAATCAATGTAATTGGGATTCACCTTGATACATTCCCGCAAAATTTCTATCGCCTCGACGTAATTTCCCTGCCACGCATTCACGCGTCCCGTTAAAATCTTAGTATCTATATGGCTCGGTGCTTCTGAAAGTATATAACGGCATAACAGCAGGGCTTTGTCGTATTCTTTCCCGAAAGCGAGGCCCCTTGCGATTGAGTAGACCTTGTCAAAGTTTTGACCATTATAAACACTGTTGATCCAGACAATTTCACTATCGGCAAACTTTTCTTTCTGCACCGTGAAAATGGCCAAGCTATCAGGTATTATCTTGTCGTTCGTGGTCACGTAGGCGTTCATGGACTTAAAATTTTCCAGCTTGGACTCCGCTTTCGAGCCGCCGAACGAACTACTAAGGTCCATATTCTCGTCGATATCGTAGAGCGAACCGTCAGAATACACCTCGTCTCCGCTTATAAACTCTTTCAGCTCGTTTTTGTTGCGCATTAGGGGAATATCCTTGATGGACCGGAATTTCTCCGAAGTATCGAGGGCACCGCCCATCCAAGCTACTTTTTTTGGCATTTTCAGCTCGTATTTGCTTTGCAGCATGGCCAACAAGGTCGGCGTCACATCAAAATGGGAATTGACCGCGCTCATCTTTTTAGTGGATTTCAGTAGCGGACTGTACATGATCAAAGGCACATGAAACCGGCTCAGGTTATTGCGCTGCGGGATGGGAATCAACCGATGGTCACCCGTTACGATAAAAATAGTGTTGTCGTAATCCGGCTGTTTTTTATAGGCATCGAATACGTATTTCAGGGCATCGTCGGTATACAACAGCGTGGCAAAAATATTTTCGTTTTTTTGGATGACATTCTTGATCCGGCCCTTGTGTCCGCCTTGGGATAGGATTTTCTCTACTTCCTTTTCATAAAATTCCTGCGTTGGGG
>JBAUIP010000358.1:0-10033 GCA_049683055.1 Pricia sp. | reverse complement strand
GGCCAACACTTGGTGCCCGGCATCTGCAAAAAGTTGGGCCAGTTCGAAGCCGATACCACGACTGGTACCCGTTATAATTATATTAGCCATTGATTTTAAATTTGACCAGCCTGTTTTCGCTTCAGATTCAATTGAAAAAATTCGCCGTCCATACGATGCTATTTGAGGTCAACAAATAAATTTCCTTTACGTCAAGAAGTCTAGCGGCCGTGGATTATAGCCATCAATTATATTTGATTTCCTTCGAAGCTGCATTGGCAATCCCTTCAACGACCGGAACACTTTTGTTGACGACGTTGGCCATATGCTCGTAATCCATTTCGGAGGTTTCGTCACCCACTTGGTGGTAATGGTCAAAATTAGTAAAGTCAAAGGTGAAAAAGGTTTGCGAAGGCACACCGAAAATTTCATGAAAGGGAAAATTGTCCGATCGTTTGAACAAGTTTAGTTCCTTGGCCTTGGGAATGAGTCCGACATAGGTCTCATCGGAGTAGCCATTGGCCACTTCGGCCATATTGGACATTTCATAGCCGGTCAGGCCGACCAAAAAATCCTTGTCGACCAAAGGAACCCCGGTCATTTCGTAGTTGAGTACGGTGTACAGGTCCATTCCCTCTTGTTTTAGTTTTTGGGCCAAATGTCTAGAGCCTACAAGTCCCTTTTCCTCTGCTGTGAACAGGGCGAAAATAATACTGCGTTTATTCGATTGGGAGTTCCCGAAATATCGGGCCAGTTCCAAAACCGTTGTGGTTCCGGAGGCGTTATCGTTGGCACCGTTGGCAATATCATCACCGTCCTCACCTCGCCCCATGTTTTCGGCGTTCTCGCCTTGCTCTCTATTCCCCACTTGCTCACCATTCTCGCCTTGCTCTCCGTTCTGGCCGCTCTGTGCATTCCCAACCTCGATCCGCCCTAAATGGTCATAATGCGCGCCGACAATGATGTATTCGTTCTTTAAGATGGAATCGTTCCCATCGACAACACCGACCATATTATAGGCGATACCATCGTTGTAATTGGAAAGGGTGTCGCGATAGCTTTCAAAATAAGGCTGCACCCCGTTTTTGACAAAAATGGCCTCTATTAAATCCGCCGCTTTGGCGATACCCTCGCTTCCGGTATCCCGGCCCTCGAGCTCATCGGATGCCAGATAGTCCATGATAAAACCGATTTGTACCCCGCTGGTAAATTGCGCTTCTTTTTTACTGACGATATCATCGATACCTTCAATATCGTCAGGGGATTTGTAAATTTTATCGGGCCTTTCAACAGCGGCCACGGGCTCTTTGCTATTAAAGGTAACCGATTCCTCGATTTTTGAGGATCCACAGGCGTAAGCTAAAATCACTACGCTCAAAAACAATAAGATTCTATTTTTCATATTGGATTTTTAAAAGTTCTACTCGATGATATAATCCGTATTTCTGCGGTTGCAGAAAGGCAAGCGGCTATCATTTTACAAGTCAGTTTTACTCAAGACCGATTCAATATCGAACAAATTACTCATAAAAAAAAGCAACCCAAAATAATTAGGCTGCCTTTATCTTCTTACCGTTTCCAGCGTTTCATTTAGAGACTGTTTTAATCTCTAAGTGAAATTCTATGCCAGCATTGTCACCGGATTCTCTAAATACGTGCGCAACGTGGCTAAAAACTGTGAACCCGTGGCGCCATCGACCGTGCGGTGGTCGCAGGCCAAGGTGACCTTCATGGTGTTTCCGACCACGATTTGACCGTTTCTGACCACTGGTTTCTCGACAATCGCACCGACCGAAAGAATGGCGGAGTTCGGCTGATTGATAATCGATGTGAATTCCACTATACCGAACATGCCCAAGTTGGAGACCGTAAAAGTACTGCCCTCCATCTCATCGGGCTTCAGTTTCTTGTTCCGCGCGCGGCCGGCCAAATCTTTGACCGATGAACCGATCTGGGTCAGACTCATTTGATCGGTGAATTTCAGCACGGGTACGACCAAGCCCTCATCAACGGCCACAGCTACGCCGACATGAACGTGGTGGTTGTATTTCGTGGTGTCGCCGTTCCACGTAGTGTTGACCTGTGGGTGTTTTATGAGCGCCATCGCACAAGCTTTGACCACCATATCGTTGAACGATACCTTGATGTCCGGCATCTCATTGATTTTCTTACGGGATGCCATCGCCTGGCCCATATCGACCTCGATGGTCAGATAGTAATGGGGAGCTGTAAATTTGGATTCCGAAAGCCTTTTGGCGATGGTCTTCCGCATCTGGGAATTCTTGACCTCTTCGGAACTTTCTTCTCCAACCGGCAGGTTGACAGGCGCGACCGCTTTCGAGGATGCCTCTTGCGCAGGCGCTTTGTCCTCTTTCTGCTGCTGCGATTTGGCGGCCGGTTTGAAGTTTTCTATATCTTTTTTAACGATTCTACCGTTGTCGCCGCTACCGGAGACCTCGGTCAGTTCGATGCCCTTGTCCTCGGCCATTTTTTTGGCAAGGGGGGATGCGAAAATCCGCTCCCCGTCATGGGTCGTTTTAGGACGGGAGCCAGATTGATCTGAGGATGGCCCTGAAGAAGAAGCACCGGAATCCTTTGCTTCCTTAGGGGCCTTTGGTTCGGAATCGTCCGATGTGCTATCGGACTTTTTATCTTGGGAGGATGTATCTTCTTTTTCGCCGGTATCCCCTTTCTTACCGGAGGATGGTTTGGCGTTCAGTACGGCATCTACATCGGTACCTTCCGGACCGATCACTGCCAGAACGGAATCAACGGAAGCGGACTCCCCTTCCTTCACCCCGATATATAGCAGCTGCCCGGAGTAAAAAGATTCAAATTCCATCGTCGCCTTGTCCGTTTCGATTTCGGCCAAAATATCACCTTCCTCGACCTCGTCACCGACCTGTTTCAACCAAGAGGCGACCGTACCCTCTTCCATCGTATCGCTAAGTCGCGGCATTTTAACGACCTCGACACCTTCGGGAATTTCGCCCGAGCCGGCATCCGATCCACCGTCTGCACCACTGGATGTTTTGTCATCCGAATCCTCTGAGCTCTCTTTTTCCGAATCTTCATCATTCGACTTGCTTTCGGTTTCCTCGGAACTTTTATCCTCATCTGAAGATTCATCCGAAGCACTTTTATCATCCCCGGAGCCATCGGCATTCCCGTTCAACAGTCCCGAAATATCCTCACCTTCTTCACCGATAATGGCCAAAAGGGAATCCACAGGAGCCCCGTCGCCCTCGTCTATTCCAATATGCAGCAGGGTGCCCTCGTAGAAGGATTCAAATTCCATCGTAGCCTTGTCGGTCTCTATTTCGGCCAGTATATCGCCTTCCTCGACCTTGTCGCCGACCTCTTTCAACCATTTGGCCACGGTACCCTCTTCCATGGTATCGCTCAGTCGGGGCATGTTAATCACTTCTGCCATTATCCTATAATTTATGTTGTACAAACGGGAAATTCTCTTCCTCGTAGACCATGTCGTATAACTGTTCCACCGGTGGGTAGTCGGATTCGTCCGCGAACTTCTCACATTCCGACACGCGGTCTTTGACCTTTTTATCGATGGCCTTTATTTCTTCCTCGGTCGCGTAATCGTTTTCTTTGATAATCTCGAGTACTTGGGTGATAGGGTCAATTTTTTGATACTCCTTGACCTCGTCCTTCGTGCGATAATGTTGTGCATCGGACATGGAATGCCCGCGATATCGATAGGTCTTCATTTCGAGAAAGGTAGGTCCGCCACCACTGCGTGCGCGTTCGATCGCCTTGCTTACTTCTTGAGCAACGGTCTCGGCGTTCATGCCGTCTACCGGACCGCAGGGCATTTCGTAGCCGAGTCCCAATTTCCAGATTTCGGTAGACCGTGAGGTCCTGGCCACCGAAGTTCCCATCGCATAGCCGTTGTTCTCACAAATAAATACGACCGGAAGCTGCCAGAGCATAGCGAGGTTCAGCGCTTCATGAAAGGCACCTTGACGTACGGCCCCGTCGCCCATATAGCAAAGGGTTACATTATCCCTTTCAAAATATTTATCGCCGAAGGCCATCCCGGCACCTAGGGGAATCTGCCCCCCTACGATACCATGACCACCGTGAAACCGGTGTTCTTTGGAAAAAATGTGCATGGATCCGCCCATTCCCTTGGAAGTACCGGTAACCTTACCATAAAGTTCGGCCATTACCATTTTTGGGTCGACGCCCATGCCAATGGGCTGTACGTGGTTCCGGTAGGCGGTAATCATACGGTCTTTGCTCAGGTCCATTGCGTGGAGCGACCCTGCCAAAACGGCTTCCTGACCGTTGTACAAATGAAGGAATCCCCTTACCTTTTGTTGTATATAGACTTGCGCCAATTTATCCTCGAACTTGCGCCAGAAGTACATGTCCTCATACCATTTCAGATAGGTTTCCTTTGTAATTTTTTCCATTGGGATGGTTTAACGGTGTTTTTTTGACTTCGGATGCGGTTCCTGAACAATCGGAAGGCTCCAAGGGGAACAAAAATACGTATTAAATCATAAGATGGAAAAAAATCCTCACTTCAAAAAGGAACTATCAAATCCCAAAGGTAGGATGCTGGAAACGGATGGGCATTCGCACACCTGGCCGGTCTCGCCCATCAAGAGAATCTTAATTTTGCTTTTCTGCTTGATCTCGTATTCCAAAAGGGACTGCCGACAGTTACCACAAGGTCCGGCCGGGGTATCGACAACGTAATTCTTGGAGGTCGCCGTTATGGCCACCGCCTTGATCGCCACGCCCGGATAGAGCGCTCCCGCCTGAAAGGCCGCGACCCGCTCGGCGCAGAGTCCCGATGGGTAGGAAGCGTTTTCCTGATTGTTGCCGATGACAATTTTGCCATTCTCCATCAATACGGCCGCGCCGACCAGAAAGTTGGAGTAAGGGGCGTAAGCATTCTTTCGGGCCGCGACGGCTTGTGACATCAGGTTACGGTCCGCTTCCGGTAGCTCGGCGAAGGATTCGAAAATACTCAGCTCAAAGCTGATTTTTTGTTTTTTCATTGTTTTCAATAATGGTCAAAAGGCAAAGCTCAGGGAACGGATAAACCGCTAACAAAGGCCTTGGACCGCTGGCCTGAGAAATTCGAATTCCCGGCATCCTATTTCTGGCGGGGTGCATCCATCGCAGTCAAACCGGTTTCATCTTCAAAAGCAAAACCTGCGCGAGGGCAGGTTTGTATACATTATATAACATGTCATCCTCTTAATCGTTGATGAACTCCTCACCCAAATTAAAGGTAAGGGAGAAACGTAACGAATTTTCGATGGGATTGGTGATCCGTGAGGTCGAGAACAGATACGACAGGTCGATCTGAGCGGACCGGTATCGGAAGCCGGCTCCCAAAGTGAAAAACTTCCTAAAACCTTTTACATTACTTTCATTGAAATATCCGGTTCGGAACATAAAGGCATCTTGATAGCTGTACTCGGCACCTAGGGCCCAGGTCATTTCCTGCAGCTCTTCACTGAATCCGCCGGGCGCGTCGCCGAAAGACTGAAAGACTCCGCTCAAAAATCCGATTTGCTGATATTCGTCGTTATCCTCCGCATCGAGATCTCCATCGTCATCGAAATCCTGCGGTGTCGGTACCAAGAGTTTGTTGATTTCCGTTGTAATTCCCAGCACATTGTCTTGATCTAGAATAAAATCGAACCCGGCACCTACTTTCAGGTTGGCGGGAATAAAATTGTCCTGTCCGTTTTGGTCGTAGGCGATTTTTCCCCCGAGGTTAGAGATGTTGAAACCGGCCCTCCAGCGTCCGTCGAAGCTGTTATAGGCCTTTTCCTGCGATCGATAGAATCCGGCCACATCGACTGCGAAGGTACTACCGGGGTCGTTATCGATATCGGCTTGGTTGGGGAACTGTAGGTTCGAACGGATGTAACGTCCGGCTACGGCCATGGAAAAAGTAGGGCTGAGCTTCAGCGAATACGAACCGTCCAATGCCAGTTCATTGGGACTGGCAAGAGTCACATTACCGTCAAAAGTCTGCCGCAGCTCGATATCGCCCAAGGTGAAATACCGAAGGCCGATGGCAAACGAGCTTTGATCGTTCAATTTATTGAAATAGTTGGCCTGCAACAGTCCAATATCCGAAACCACACTGCTCAAATAGGGCGTGTAGCTCAGCGCGATTCCCATCTTACGCTCGGCAAAGGCATATTTTGCCGGGTTCCATTGCTGGGAATAGGCGTCCATGGAGGTTGCAACCCCCACATCGCCCATACCGGCGGCGCGCGCATCGGCGGTAATATTCAAAAACGGTACGGCGGTCGTAATGACACGGTCACTCGGCTCGATAGGATCTTGAGCAGAGAGTTGGCACAGGCCAGCAAACAGAAAAAGTACTGGTAATTTCTTCGTTTCTAAAGGTCTAAGTTTAGTGGACCCGCCTTGTACTTCCTAAGAAAATTTAAGCCGGATACAATCGGTCAAATATTAGAATTCGTGTTCTAGGTCGAAAATATATTAGTTGTACTACATGCAAAACGGGCTTTTTGGCAATATCTTATGTAAAAGGTATACTATTTTCAGTTTATATGGCCAATTTAAGCATCCTCATTGAAGATCGGCAGCAATTATCATAGTAATTTTGCGCTTTGGACAAGGATGACCGCTTGAAGGGAACATCCTCAAAAAGAAACGCTCATAGCCATAATATAATCCTATTTGCACCGTTATTGGTTTTAGAACAGTCCTGCTTTTCCACCGGATGCATCGGCATCCTATTGAATAAATTATTTTTAACAGGATAAAATATAATGGGGGATTCATCGTTTTATATCCCGAAAGTGAGGCTAAAATTAATCAAAATACAAATTCCGACCACTATATTACAGGTAGTCGAGCCATTTGAACTCAAGTCCTAATTATGAAAAAACAGTTTATTAAAGTTGTACTTTCCTGTGCGGTCATCGCCGGGGGTTCTACGGTTACCAGCTGTAAGAATTCCGGTGGAGGCAAAGACGTATCTCGGGCCACTGGTTGGAAAATCAACGCCAAAGAAGGTGGTTTTCAGTACAATACCGATTTTAAGGAACAGGAGACCGCTCCAGGCCTCGTCTTTATCGAGGGGGGAACGTTTACCAAAGGTAAGGTACAGGATGACGTGATGCACGACTGGAACAATACGCCCACTTCGCAGCACGTTCAGTCCTTTTATATGGATGAGACCGAGGTGACCAACGTGATGTATCTGGAATATTTGGATTATCTGAAGAGTGTATATCCTCCCGAGAACCCGAAATACACCAATATTTATAAAGGTGCACTGCCGGATACTCTGGTTTGGAGAAACCGTTTGGGCTTCAACGAGACCATGACGAACAACTACTTGCGCCACCCTGCCTATGCGGAATATCCCGTTGTCGGAGTCAACTGGGTACAGGCCACACAGTTCGCCGAATGGCGTACCGACCGGGTCAACGAAGTAATGTTGGAGCGGGAAGGCTATTTGGCCGAGGATGCAAAATACCAAGCTGCGACCGGTGAAGTTGCAGGCACTTTTAGCACGGAGGCTTACTTGAACCGACCGGAATCCGTTTACAACGGTCAGATCGATTCCCTACAAGGAAATAAGAAAAAGGATAGTATCAACACCTACGCTTCTAGAAGCAGCGGGGTCATTATGCCCGAATACCGCTTGCCTACCGAAACGGAGTGGGAATATGCTGCCCAGGCGAACCAAGGTACCCGGGAATATAACAACTACCGTGGACGTAAAAAGTATCCATGGGACGGTGAGTACACCCGAAACGGTCAACGTGTAGGTCGCGGCGACCAGTTGGCCAACTTCAAGCAAGGAAAAGGAGACTACGGCGGAATCGCCGGATGGTCCGATGACGGCGCCGATATTACCGCCGAAGTAATGTCCTACAAGCCGAACGACCTAGGTCTTTACGATATGGCCGGAAACGTGGCCGAATGGGTAGCCGATGTCTATCGACCGATCGTTGACGATGAGATCAGTGACTTCAACTACTACCGTGGTAACATTTATATGAAAACGGCCATCGGTGAAGACGGAAAAGTAAATATTCTACGGGATTCTATTATGTACGATACACTGCCTAACGGTAAGATTGTCGCGGTAAACCTTCCGGGGGAAATCAAGATGGAGCCTGTCGGTGAGGAAGAGACGTTCTTGCGGACGAACTTTTCATCGAGCGACAACCGTGGCTACCGTGATGGCGACCCAAGTTCCTCTCGATTCTTTGACCAGTTCGCCGATGCAGACGAGGTTGATGATAGCGACAAAATGTACAACGCGCCGAAAAACAAGATTGAGGTCGATTCCGCCGGTAACCTGGTCCGTGAATACGACGAATCGAACAACCGTAGTACTTTGATCAACGACGAAGTTCGAGTATTCAAAGGTGGATCCTGGAGAGACCGTGCCTATTGGCTCGACCCCGCACAGCGACGCTATATGCCACAATATATGGCTACCGATTATATCGGTTTCCGATGTGCCATGTCAAGGGTCGGTTCTAAATCCAAGACCAAGAACAAGACTCCGCGCGGTAAGAAAGTGCGATAAGATATTTTGAATTGATAGTTTGAAGGCCCCAGCAAATTTGTTGGGGCCTTTTTTTATCTTCGTCCTATGAAAACAGCCCAGTTACATGAGCACTTCTTAAAGCATCCACGGGTCAGTACCGATACCCGTAAAATTAAAGAGGATAGCATCTTCTTTGCGCTGAAAGGGGAAAATTTCAACGGAAACGCCTATGCCGCTGAAGCTTTGGAAAAAGGGGCTGCCTACGCCGTCGTCGATGAGGAAAAACATGCGGTTTCCGACCGCTGCATTTTAGTGGGTGACGCCTTGACCGTCTTACAAGAGCTGGCCACCTTTCACCGTAATTTTTCGGATGCCAAGGTCATTTCCCTGACCGGAAGTAACGGCAAGACCACCACCAAAGAATTGATCAATGCCGTTCTATCCAAAAAATACCGAACCATTGCTACCCAAGGCAACCTCAACAATCACATCGGAGTGCCGCTGACCCTGCTTTCAATCCGGTCCGATACCGAAATCGCCATCGTCGAAATGGGCGCCAACCACCAAAAAGAGATTGAATTTTTAAGCACAATCGCCCAGCCCGATTTTGGCTATATTACTAACTTCGGAAAGGCCCACCTAGAAGGTTTTGGTGGCGAAGAGGGTGTCATCAAAGGAAAAAGTGAGCTCTACACCTATTTGATGGAAAACGGCAAGTCCATTTTTTTGAATGCGGATGACCCGATCCAGTTCGAGAAGCTGGGCAGTCACATCAAAAAATTCGGCTTTAGCGAGGAAAAAAAAGAATATTACCGGATATCCTTCGATGGTGCCGATCCTTTCGTTTCCCTTAAGGTGGAAGACCAGTTGATTGCCTCGCAGTTAATAGGAAGCTACAACTTTACCAACTGCGCCGCCGCCATCCTTATGGGTAAATACTTCAACGTGCCCCTTGTCGACATCAAGTATGCTATTGAAAGCTATTCCCCCAAAAATAACCGCTCCCAAATCCTGGAAAAAAACGGACATCAGATTATCCTGGATGCCTACAACGCCAATCCCACTAGCATGGCCGCCGCACTGAAAAATTTCCAGCAGATGCCCGGCCGGCCCAAGGTCGCCTTTTTGGGAGATATGTTCGAGTTGGGGGAAACCGCACCGATGGAACATCAGGCCATCGCCGATCTCGCTGAACAGATGCATTTCGAAGAGGTATTTTTAATAGGGAAAAACTTTTTCCAAACGGAAGTTAAACCTACCCCAGCGGAAACAAAACTTCAAAAGTTCAATTCGTTTGAAACCGTTGCCGATTATCTGGAAGAAAATCAAATCTCTGAAGGGAGCAGCATCCTTATCAAGGGATCTAGGGGAATGGCCTTGGAACGTATTCTGGAACTATTGTAAGAGAGAGGGGGATTTAAAACTATAGTGGTTTTCACAAAACAAAATCCTCAAGAAAAGAATGGTGGGTCATACTGGATTCGAACCAGTGACCTCTGCCCTGTCAAGGCAGCGCTCTAAACC
>JBAUIP010000357.1:0-1628 GCA_049683055.1 Pricia sp. | reverse complement strand
GGATATGTTACGCTCCATGCCCGAGCTCAAACAGAAGTGGTGGGAAAACGTTGATGCCCTTCAAAACGGACTCAAAGACCGCGGCTTCAATATCGGCGACACCAATAGCTGTGTCACTCCCGTTTATCTGAATGGAAGCATCCCCGAAGCGATGGCCTTGGTAAAGGACCTAAGGGAAAATTATGGAATCTTTTGCTCTATAGTGGTTTATCCGGTAATACCTAAAGGATTGATTCTACTTAGAATGATTCCTACCGCGACTCATACGATGCAAGATATCGAGGAGACTTTGGATGCTTTTTCTGCTATAAGGGACCGTTTAGAAAATGGAACCTACAAGAAACTGTCCGCTGCGGTCGCCGCTGCGATGGGGGAGTGATTAATGTGTCAGTTGTCTGGTGGAATAACGAATCAATTGAATCAGCGTATAGATCATCATTGATTTTAGGTGTGCGTATAGTGGATGAATCCCTTATTGGATAGATACTTTATCGTTTCATTGTCACGTAGAACTATTGTTTCCTTTTAACTTATATTTTTTCTGTAGGTGCATCTTTCTTTATGGACCGTCGGTTGCACATGCTTCCAGATCTGCCTAGCCGCGGTATTGTCACTGAGCTCGGGAGTACGGATGCCGGTTTTGACCCCTCGTTTCTTGAATATCTTGTAGTACTGATTAAAAATAATGGCGGTCACCCCCTTGTTATGATAATCGGGATGTACGCCGATCAGGTAAAAAATGACCCTGTCGTATTTTTTTCGTGCTCGGAGCAAGTGGGACCATCCGAAGGGGAATAGTTGTCCCTTGGCTTTCTGAAGGCCCTCGGCGAAAGAGGGCAAAACCACGGCAAAAGCTACCAGATTATCATCTTTCCCGACTACAAACTTGATCAGTTCGGGATCTACAAAACTGATAAACCGATTTTTAATGTACTCCCGCTGTTCGTCCGATATGGGGGCGTAGGAAGCTAATTGGGAATAACTGAGGTCGAGCAGGTCGAACATGGGGTCGACATACTGCATCAATTCCTTTCTGCTTGTCACATTAACCTCCCGAAGCGAATACCGTTTTTTGACCAGTTCGTTGATACGTACAAAGAACGAGGGGTCTGCCTCCCGGGTAGCCATGGTGTTTTCGACGTATTTCTTTCCTACCTCAAAACCGAAACGCTCGTAGTGCGATTGGTAGTAGGCGTGGTTGTACCAGGTCACCATGGTGCCCAGACTATCGAATCCTTCCGTCAGCACACCTACCTTGTCCAAGTTGGAAAAGCCCATAGGTCCTTCTACATGGTCCATCTTTTCTGTTCCTGCCAACTCGATAATCTTGTCGAATAGCGCTTTGGATACCTCGGCATCATCGATAAAATCGCACCACCCGAACCGCATTTTCCGTATGTCTTGCTGCTCGACTTCCAAGGTATTGATAATAGCCGCCACTCGTCCTACAATTTGCCCGTTACGATAGGCCAGAAATAGCCAGGTCCGTGCCGTTTTGAAAGCGGGATTCTTTTCTTTGTCAAAAGTATCCATCTCGTCCGAAATCAGTGGCGGCACCCAGTACGGCGAATCCTTATGCAACGAGAAGGGACATTTTACGAACTGTTTGATATCCGCTTTGGAAACGG
>JBAUIP010000356.1:0-1850 GCA_049683055.1 Pricia sp. | reverse complement strand
GTCCAGTTGACTCTAGCGGTGAGACGTTCAAAATCAGAATTCTTGACGACACCAAATTGCTTTCCATATCCTAATGTGGCACGAACATTACCTGAACCATAGTTATTTGAATAGGACAGGTTTTGGTTCTGGGAGGCAGAGGTACGCAGGATAACATCTTGCCAGTCCGTATTTGAACCAAAATCGACATCGTTTTGACTAAAAGGAGTGAACTCTTCGATAGCGGATATGAATTCTTGTCGGTTCAACAAATCGTATCTATTGGCAGCTTTTGAAATACTGAGGTTAGACTGAAAGTCGAAAACACCTCCTGATCCGGCTTTCCCACTTTTAGTAGTCACAATAACCACGCCATTTGCACCTCTAGACCCATAAATTGCCGTAGCAGAGGCATCTTTGAGGACACTAATACTTTCAATATCGGAAGGATTCAAAAAACTTAGCGGATTGGTTCCCGCACTGGTACCACCTTCACCACCGGTTATATCCTGTCCACCCTCCGTATCGCCACCCCCTAAAGGCACACCATCCACAACAAATAATGGGTTGTTATCAGAACGGATTGAGTTTGAGCCTCGAATTCTCACATTGATTCCAGCACCAGGTTCACCACTACTCTGAGTAATTTGAACACCGGCCGTTTTACCTTGAATCAACTGTTCGGGAGATGCGATTACACCACCATTAAAATCCTCTGAGGTCACCGAAGCAACAGATCCGGTAGCATCCTTTACAGTAGTACTACCATAACCGATAATTACGACTTCATCCAACGCTTGCGCATCCTCTTGAAGTGTAACATCAATAGTAGTTTGGCCTCCAACAGGAATTTCTTGGGCGGCATAACCGATATAACTAAAGACCAGCGTGCCATCCTCAGGTACACCATCCAATGTATAATTACCGTCGAAATCCGTTTGTGTACCGTTGGTCGTTCCCTTGACCAAAACACTGGCGCCCGGTAAGGGGCCGGTAGCATCGGAAACCGTTCCCGATACTTCTTGGGCCTGAACGAATCCGAAGCATAGAATGGCTCCGAAAATCATCAGGTTCCTAATAAGTGTAATCTTCATAAAAGTTGATTTTGAGTTGAGTTAAAATCTGAATTAATGGTTAAACATATGTAAAAATTCGTTAATAGCCTATAAAATAACGGTTCAGAGCCTACGAAAACGGTTTCGTGTTGATAACTTTCCTAAAATACCACAATTATAAATTGAGAATCCCAGAATTATCCATTTCGTAATATGTGTCAACATAAATAAGGATATGCCAAAGATAGCATTTTTCTACCTTCCTCAAAAAACGGACTGATTCACATCGGCATCCGTTAAATGTTAAAAAACCTAGAAGCTTATTTTTTGGGTTTTTTAAAGTTAATTTCACTTTTTCAAAATAGTCAATCGAATCTTGAAGCGGAAAATTACATTAAAGGATATCGCCCGAGAGCTAGAAGTTTCTATATCAACGGTTTCGAAAGCTTTAAAGAACAGCGAAGAAATCGGCCGCGATACCAAAGAGAGGGTGCAGGCCTTTGCCAAGCTTTACAATTACCGACCCAACAATATTGCCGTTAGCCTCAAGAATAAGCGTACCAAAAATATTGGTGTAATCATTCCCGATATCGTGCACCATTTTTTTACGACGGTTTTCAGGGGCATTGAGAAGTATGCCAATAAAAAGGGGTACAACGTGATTATCTGCGTATCGGACGAATCTTTCGACCGGGAGGTCATCAATATGGAAATGTTGGCCAACGGCAGCATCGACGGCTTTATCATGTCACTTTCCGCCGAGACCCAACGTAAAAAGGACTTCAATCATTTGCGTGAAGTTACGGATCAAGGTAT
>JBAUIP010000355.1:0-2970 GCA_049683055.1 Pricia sp. | reverse complement strand
CTTTGTCCTCTTTCTTCCCACCGAATTCAGAGGCACTGCCCACGCCCGGAAGCTCGATTTCGCGGACTTGCTTCCCGTCATAGTCATACTGAAATACTTTCGAAACCGCATCGACCATGTATTCGGTAAAAAAATAGCCGCCACCCGTGCTCGGGGTCAATACATTTTCCGTTTCAGGAATAAAGTCTACCCAGTTCTCCGGTTTCGGGTCAGAGGCGTCCACGGTGACTATTTTCTTGTTCGGGGCATTTCGATTGGTGACGATAAACAGTTTCGAGCCCACATTGTCGATAAGGTAATTATCCGATTCGGTATCCGTCACGATAGGAACCAGCAGGCTGTTCGGATCCTGCAAATCACGGATAAAAAGCTTGTTACCGGAGGTAGATGTTGCCGCGGAAAGGGTCAGATAGCGCTGGTCTTCACTTACGGAAGCTCCAATATAACGGTGCTTCTCCTCAGGTCTGTCCCCATATACCAATCGGTCTTCTTTTTGAGGTGTACCTAATTTGTGAAAATAGACCTTATGCTGGTCGGTCTTGGCGGATAGTTCACTACCCTCTGGTTTGTCGTAGCTGGAGTAGTAAAAGCCTTCATTGCCCTGCCATGACAGACCGCTAAATTTGATGTCGGTCAGCGTATCCTCGACAATTACCATGGTTTCGGTATTGATAACAATCGCTTTTCGCCAGTCGCTTCCGCCTTCCGATATGAGATACCCGGCGAGGGAGCCGTCTTCGGTAAAGCTCAGTCCGGCCAACGAGGTAGTGCCATCTTCGGAAAAAGTATTCGGGTCTAAAAACACCTCCGGATCACCTTCGTCTTTTTGTCGGTAGACGACATACTGATCCTGTAGCCCGTCGTTTTTATAGAAATAGGTGTAATCGCCTTCCTGAAAGGGGGAACCCAGTTTTTCGTAGTTCCACAGTTCTTCCAGACGCTCTTTCAAGGCATCGCGGAATGGAATTTTTTCGAGATATCCGAATGTAACCTTGTTTTCTTTTTCGACCCAAGCTTCCGTTTCCTCACTGCGGTCGTCTTCGAGCCAGCGGTAGGGGTCCTTGATCTCGGTTCCAAAATAGGTATCTACGGAATCGACTTTTTGGGTATCGGGATAGTTCA
Organism: Pricia sp.; assembly: GCA_049683055.1. GTDB lineage: Bacteria > Bacteroidota > Bacteroidia > Flavobacteriales > Flavobacteriaceae > Pricia. The sequence goes on along the minus strand of JBAUIP010000355.1, from coordinate 1,848 downwards.
CGGCAATGGTTTCGTTTTTGGTTTCGGATTGGCAGGCAGCTAGAAAACTGGCGGCCAAGGTGAATAGTATCAGTTTTTTCATCTTAAGGATGGATTGAATTCCGCTAAAAATACCAATACCGAGCGGACAGGCGATAGTATTTAACCTAATATTTGGAAATCGGAGGGTCCGGTCGAAATGAAGAGGTTAAGATTGCCGCAGGATTGCCGTTAATTAAAAAAGAGGCCAAGATAGAGTAAGGATAGCTGAATAAGAGTAAGGATAGCTAATAGAAGAAACAGCGAGCGAAGAAATATGTGAACTAAATTCGAAGTAATCGGTTTCAAAACGGCTCTTATAGCTAAGAAAGCCGATTAACGGACTACTGCACCGCCACCCTCAAGTACCGATTAGATTGATTTCAGCTAAATTTTATACCAATTGGTTTTCAACCAAATACTCCGCAATTTGTACTGCATTAGTTGCCGCTCCCTTCCGAAGATTATCGGATACAATCCACATATTCAGCGTATTGCGCTGACTCTCGTCGCGACGGATTCGGCCGACAAAAACGTCGTCCTTATCATGGGCGTAGATGGGCATGGGATAGGTGTTGGTATCTGGATTGTCTTGTACGGTAACCCCAGGCGTGTCGTTGAGTAATTTTCGGACATCGGCAAGGTCAAAATCGTTATGGAATTCCACGTTGACCGATTCGGAATGTCCTCCGGCGGTGGGAATGCGTACGGCAGTGGCACTGACGGAAAATGTCCTGTCATCCAATATCTTTTGAGGCTCCCGGGCCAGTTTCATTTCCTCTTTGGTGTATCCATTTTCTAAGAACACATCACAATGAGGCAGGGCATTTCGATTAATGGGATAAGGATAGGCCATTTCACCATCTATACCAGCCATCTCGTTCTCCAGCTGTTTTACCGCTTTGACTCCAGTTCCCGATACCGATTGGTATGTCGAAATGATGACCCGCTTCATTTGATACTTTTTGTGTAGGGGGGCCAATGCCATCACCAATTGAATGGTAGAGCAATTTGGGTTTGCAATAATTTTGTCCTCTTTGGTAAGGGTATCCGCATTGATTTCCGGCACGATTAATTTGTTGTCCGGATTCATCCGCCATGCCGAGGAGTTGTCGACTACCGTTGTACCGACTTCCGCGAATTTGGGGGCCCACTCCAAAGAAGTATCGCCTCCCGCAGAAAAAATCGCCAGATTCGGCCGGGCCGCTACGGCATCCTCTAAACCGATAATGGAATGCTCTTTTCCTTTATATGATAGCTTTTTCCCCACCGAACGCTCGGAAGCGACCACCAACAACTCCGTAATCGGAAAATTTCGCTCGGACAGTACTTTTAACATTACTTCGCCCACCATTCCGGTGGCGCCTACAACCGCTACTTTCATCTTTACAAGATTTTAGAGCGGCAAAAGTAGTTCAATGTGGGGTATTGGACAAACGGGATGATTCAAAGAGATAAAAATGTAACAAAATGTTATTTTTGAAACATTGGCGATAAAGCATAAATTCCCGGGGCAACCTTGGGTGGTGTATTGGAAGTACGGTCGGCACCTTACTAGAAAAAATGCGCTTCAAAAAAAAACCGCCCACGGAAATTGCGAATTTCCTCAGGCGGTTTAGGGTTTAGCATGTAGTGCAGCGGTGACCTTCCAAAAAGACATGGAAGACGAATGCTGTTTTGTTTTAATTCTGCTTTTTCAGCTCATCGCGAATTTCAGCCAATAATTCCTCAGCGGTTGGGCCCTTGGGTGCTGGTTCGGGTTCTGGCTCACGGACCTTATTATAAGATTTTACGATCATGAACAGTACAAAACCAACGATGACCAAGTTG
>JBAUIP010000354.1:0-3174 GCA_049683055.1 Pricia sp. | reverse complement strand
ATACCTTTAAGGCCAAAGTGGCGAATAGGGATGGGCTTTGGAGCGATGTCAAATCCCTGTCCATCCAAATTTTATCGCCTTGGTGGGGAACGTGGTGGGCGAAAGTAGTGTACATATTACTTTTCCTACTCGCTCTTTACCTGTACAGAATGATTCTCAATCGCAAATCGGTATTGGAAAAAAACCTTGTAATCGCTGAAAAGGAAATGAGCCTGAACAAGGACAAAATAAAATTTTTCACCAACATTTCGCATGAGATAAGAACTCCCTTGACACTTATAAACGGACAGCTAGAAGATATTCAAGAGGCAGAATCCGTACGAAACCGATATGGTGGCAAACTCATGGCCATCCGTACCAATGTCAACAGGCTTTTGAATCTGACCAATCTGTTGTTGGATTTCCGGAAAATGGAAAGCGGAAATTTGAAGTTGAGCGCTGCCGAGGGAAATTTCACTAATTATTCCAAAGAAATCTATAGCTTCTTCCTGAGCTTGGCGGAAAAGAAAAATATTAATTATACCTACTCCAGTAGTCCAAAAAATATTGAGTTGACTTTCGACCGGAATTATTTTGAGATCATTATCACCAACCTCATTTCCAATGCGTTCAAATATACCAGGCCAGGGGGCTCGATTGCCATGCAGCTCAAGGCCATCGGGGACGATAAGAAACCCGCCATCTTCGAAAAAGTCGATGGCGCAGACAAACTTAGCGATAACTATTTGGAAATAAGCATTCAAGACAACGGAATCGGAATGTCGAACAAAGAACTTCAAAAAATCTTCGATAGATACTATCAGGCTAGAAATCTCAATACACTTTCAATAGAAGGTACGGGCATCGGGCTTTCATTGGTCAAGGGATTGATCGAACTGCATAAAGGGGAAATCGAGGTAGAAAGCGCTGAAACGGTAGGGTCCAATTTTATCATTAAAGTCCCTTTTGGACAGCGGCATTTAAAAGAGGAATTTTTGTTGAAGGATTTCAAAAAAAGTGATCACCAATCCTATTACACGGAAAATCTACCTCCCGATAGGAAGCCAAAAGTACAAAACCTAACATCTGAAAATTTCAAAAAACGCATATTGATCGTTGAGGACAATCCTGAAATCAGTGGCTATTTGATCGAGCATTTTGAAAGTTCGTTCAATGTACTACAAGCATCCAACGGTAAAAAAGCTTTAAAACAAGCCAAAAAATATATTCCGGATATCATCATCAGTGACGTGATGATGCCGGAAATGGATGGTTTGGAAATGCTCAAAAATCTAAAGAACGACCCCGACCTTTCGTATATACCGGTCATTCTTCTTACGGCAAGGACCGCAAATCTCTATGAATTTAAGGGCATCGATATCGGGGCCCAAGACTATATCACCAAGCCCTTCAGTATTAAAATCCTAAAGGGTAAAGTCGATAATATTCTATGTACACGGGAAAAGTACAAGCAATATTACAGAAACAGGATGGTCAACGAACCATCAACCGTCAGCCTGCCCAATTCAGAACAAAAGTTTTTGGACGACATCACAAACATAGTGTTGCAGAATCTGATGAACGAGGATTTCTCGGTCAAAAGGTTGGTACGGGAAATGGGGATGAGCCAATCAAGCTGCTATAAAAGACTAAAGGAACTAACGGGCCGGTCGGCGGTGCAGTTTATTCGCGATGTCAGATTGAAAAGAGCCGGGGAGCTGTTAAAGGATGACCGGTACAATATCTCGGAGGTCGCCGTCATGGTCGGAATAAACGACGCCCAATATTTTCGCAAAAAGTTCAAGGAGCATTTTGGCTGTACCCCAAGCGAATTACATGCCAATTCCCCTTCATTGGGGATGTAAATTACGAAAAAGCCCCTCTTAAAAAGTGAAATTCCCCTACCTGAACAAATTGCTTCGTTCTTACTTTTGAGTGTAAATTTTTGGTATGGCTTACCCAAAGGTATGGACATTTTTAGTGCTCGCCACCACGATCGGTTTCCTGAATTGCAAAAGTGAGGTACGATCACAAAATATTACTTCCCACGTGCCCGATGATCGTCCGAATGTGATATTCATTTTGGCCGATGATTTGGGTTATGCCGACCTCGGAAGTTACGGTCAGCAACATTTTGACACCACCCATTTAGACGAATTGGCAAAATCGGGAATCACCTTTACACAGCATTATGCCGGTAGTACGGTCTGCGCGCCATCGCGCAGTGTACTGCTTACCGGTATGCATTGCGGGCACACCCCCATCAGGGGAAATAAGGAAGTTCAACCCGAAGGGCAGCATCCTATCGCGGATAGTACCTATACGATGGCGGAAATGTTCAAGGAAGCCGGCTATGTTACTGGTGCCTTCGGCAAGTGGGGCTTGGGATATCCCGGTTCCGAAGGGGATCCGAACAAGCAGGGCTTCGACAAATTTTACGGTTATAACTGTCAGCGGTTGGCGCACCACAATTACCCTTGCTTTTTAATGGATAACCAAAAAGTGGACTCCCTGAAAGGAAACGACGGAGATAACAAGCAGGAATACGCGCCTGACGTAATCCATGAACGTGCTCTGGATTTTATAGAGGACAATAAAGGGAAACCGTTTTTTCTTTTTTATCCGACATCCATCCCCCATGCTGAACCGCCCGTTCCGGATCCGCGTGACGCCTACGCTACCATGGTACATTAACTGGACGAAAAAGTTGGGGAAATGGTTCAAAAAATCAACCGATTAGGTCTTGCGGAGAATACAATCATCGTATTCACTTCGGATAACGGACCCGCTAGGGAAGGGGATGCGGACCCTGACTTTTTCGATAGCAACGGCCCCCTCAGAGGATATAAAGGAGATTTGTATGAAGGTGGAATCCGCGTGCCTCTGATTATTTCATGGCCCGGAACCATCCAAAAAGGAGTGGTCAGCGACCATATTTCAGCCTTTTGGGATTTTATGCCAACTTTTTCCGAGATTATCGGTGTTTCATCGACCGCGCCATCCTTTCAGGACGGAATTTCGTTCTTACCTACCTTGATCACCGAAAAAATCCAGAGGGAACATGATTATCTCTACTGGGAATTTCACAAAAAAGGAGGGAGGCAAGCGGTACGGGCAGGAAAGTGGAAGGCGGTCAGATATAATGTGCTTTTGAATCCCGATGCCCCCGTTGAACTTTATGACCTGTCGAAAGAT
>JBAUIP010000353.1:0-1951 GCA_049683055.1 Pricia sp. | reverse complement strand
GAATAGCACCGTAAAGGCCAGCATCATGAAAGACCCGAAATATCTGAAAAACGAAATTTCCGTGGCGGAAAGAAATGGCCATAACTGCCAAATGAGAAAAGAATATAACCCGAGCGCCAAAATCAATACGGCCCAATGGGGTACTTTCCGGTTTTTCCATGCCCTGCCCTTTCGATGCACATCGAAAATCGCTTTGTCTATTCGTTTAAAAAGCGAAATAATCGTATTTTTAAAGGACGATTTCATAACCGCGTGGAAGCAGATTATGAAGATAAGAAGTTATATGCAAAGAATATTTGTTTCACCCCTGTTTCACCCCACCCAAAAAAGAAAGGCCCCCGGTTTCCCGGAAGCCTTGATTTTACTTGGCTCCTCCAGCTGGACTCGAACCAGCGACACCCTGATTAACAGTCAGGTGCTCTAACCAACTGAGCTATGGAGGAATGTATGTTTTCTCTTCGATTTTATGGGATAAAAACCGCCCAAAACAATCTAAGAGGGTGCAAATATAATTGTTTTTTTAATTGTCCCAAACAAATTTGGGGTACTATTTGCTTCGTCAATTTCCGAACGGATCCGCTGTTTGGCGCTAAGGCACATCGAGACGAAACCACAAAAGCGATGCGTACTATTTATCGGTAATCCAACGATAGAAGTCGTTACCGTTGGCGAAGAGCACCAGCGCTATAAGCAAAAAGAAACCGATCATTTGGGCGTATTCCAAAAACTTGTCGCTTGGCGTTCTACCGGTAACCATTTCGTATAGCAAAAACATAACATGCCCGCCATCTAGCGCGGGAATCGGCAGCAGGTTCAAGACCGCTAGCATAATCGATAAAAAGGCCGTTGTGCCCCAGAAAACCTGCCAGTTCCAAGCCTCGGGGAATAGTCCGCCAATGGCCGCGAAGCCGCCGACACCTTTATAGGCCCCCGTATCCGGATTGAAGATTTTCTTGAGCTGTTTCAGGTATCCGGTCAGGGTATTCACACCTTTGTCGATTCCGGCGGGTACGGACTCTGCCAAAGAGTACTTGACCGTTTCTACACGTAGCAGCCCCCTATCTTCCATCTCCTCGAAACTGAGACCGCCCAAGCGTACACCAACCTGGGCCGAATCGTTGACGGTCAAGGGAATCTCTTTACGGATACCCTCGCCCCGGATAATATCGAAAGTCACCTGCTGGCCCTTGTTGTTTTCCAAAATCTCTTTGGCCTGATCAAAATAGGCAATCTCTTGCCCGGCAATACCGACGACCTCATCGTTGGGCTCGAGCCCCGCATCCTTGTTGGGGGAATCGGGGGGAACATCCATAATAATAAAAGGAAATCTTGGGGCTAGAAACCGCGCCTTGTCCGTGTCATCGATAAGGGTGGAAATAAAGTCCACGGGGATATCCTGCTCGATGGTTCTTCCATCGCGTTCGATCGTGAAGGTATTCCCGTTGATGATTTCCATAAAAATGCTCTGGAAATTCTTGATCTTATTCCCATCGACCGCGAGAATTTTGTCACCGGTCTGTATCCCGATTTTGTCACCGATTTCCTTTTCCGTGACCGCGACGCCATCCTTTAAACTATCCGCTGGAATGTATTGGTCCCCATAAGCGTAGGCCAATCCCACATAAATAATAAAGGCCAATATAAAGTTCACTGTTACTCCGCCCACCATGATGATAAGGCGTTGCCATGCGGGCTTGCTTCGGAATTCCCACTCCTTCGGTTCTTCCTTCATCGCATCGGTATCCATGCTTTCGTCGATCATACCGGCAATTTTGACATAGCCGCCCAGCGGAAGCCATCCGATACCATAAACAGTCTCTCCGATTTTCTTCTTAAAAAGGGAAAATTTGACGTCAAAAAAGAGGTAGAATTTCTCGACCCGCGTCTTAAACAGCTTGGCGGGGATGAAATGGCCCAGCTCGTGCAGTACGATCAGCAGGGAAAGGCTAAG
>JBAUIP010000352.1:0-2915 GCA_049683055.1 Pricia sp. | reverse complement strand
TTACCTTTCGCTGAATTCACCACCACCCGAGACCTTACGATTTTGATTATTTTAAAGCCTTGATTTGACTGTTGCAATTGTAGAGCCTCGATTGCAATTTAAAAGCTTTGCTCATCGGCGGAGGGACCATAACTTGCAGGTACCGGAATATCCAATAAACGGTAGTACACGCCCAATTGGGCCCGGTGATGGGTAATCTGGTCGAGACCATGCCGAATAGCGCCATATTTTGTCCATTCCATCAATTTCTGACCGTCCATGGTCAGCGCCCAATTGGGCTCGAGATCGGACTCCGAAGCCTGTTCCAACGCTGACAGCGATGCCTTGTATTCTTGGTCCAGTACCGCAGTCAACTGTGCTTTGTCGCTTATCTTTTCGGTTTGATCCGCTTCCGAAACATCGAGTTCGGAGGTATTCAAGATAGCGACCGACCATCCGAAAATGGTGGCAATATGACTGACCAAATTGATCATCTTCATACTTTTTTCATGCGGTGCGTAGTTGTTTTTACCCTCGGGATATTTGTCGAAGAACTTTTTGGTAACCTTATACTCATATGTCAGTTCGTCTTTCAATTGTTGTAGCGTGTCCATAGTGTATCTTTTAGGATTTTAGTGTTAATATAGCTTTGTGCTAATATAGCTTCTTTAAGGATTATTTTCATCCTTGAATTATTCACCTTACTGCCATTGAACCCATGTAGAATTCCTCAACCCTCATATTTATGAAATTCGGTTATGGTCAAATAGTATCCGTCCGGATCGCGAAGTGAAAACTCCTTTTTCGTCGAGTTCGGGTTTACATGGATATCCTCTTCAATGGCACCGCCCATTTTTTCGACATTTTGCCGTATGGCGTTCATGTTTTCTGTTCGGAAATACAGGATGAGTCCATTGCCAGGGGTAATCGTTGAATCCTTCATCGTGGCATGCTCGTCCGTGCCCCATTTGTGAAGACAGAGTAAAACTTCACCATTTTCGGATACCAGTATATCAAATTCATTACCTCCGTGCATACTTCTGCATCCAAATACCGATTGATACCAATTGGAACTGGCCTCGACATCTTTTACGGCTATTATGGGGTCTATTTTTGTCATTTTGTTGATTATTCGTGATATCCATTATTTACAAGTCGTTTTGAAATCCACCAATAGTTTCCACTCGGGTCGACTATTCCCGACTGTCTGTCCTCGTAATCCATATCTGCTGGTTCAGACTCAACCTTTGCCCCGTTTTCCACCGCTCTCTTATGGATTTCGTCGACGTTGTCAACATAAAGATAAAATGTCGTGATAGTGGGTTATTTGTTTAGGTCGTGTTAACACTAATTGCATCGAAAATCAATGCGATATAGATAAATGCGGTGAACATAACATCAAGTTTGTCGAACCTTGAAAAGATGCGCCTGAACCCTTTGAGCCTCCTGAAAAGCCTTTCCACCTCGTTCCGTTTTTTGTACATTTCCTTGTTGTATTCCCATGGCTCGAGCCTGTTTCCTTTTGGCGGCACCACCGGTTCGAAGCCCAGGTCAAGTGCCAATTGCCGGGTTTCGTCGCCCTCGTAGGCCTTGTCCATTATAAGGTATGCCCCTTTGCACTCGGCGGGAATTTTTCCCATCAGTGCCCGTCCCTGCGGCGCATCGGGCGCACTGCCGGGCGACAGCGAGAAGGTCAGTGCCGTTCGAGCATCTGCGGCAACCATATGAATCTTTGTTGTCCAGCCCCCTCTTGACCTGCCGATGGACTGACAGCCGTTTTTTTTAAAGCGCCGGTCCCGTCGGGATGGACCTTTACCGATGTACTGTCCAGGCCCATCGCCTCTACCTTGACTCTTATAATACCGTTCTTCTGAAGGGCTTCGAAGACCTTGTCGAGGGTTCCGTTCTTCGACCACCTGTTCATACGGGTATAGACCGTGTGCCAGTTCCCGAACCGCTTGGGGAGTGCACGCCACTTACAGCCCTGTTCCGCAACGTACAATATCGCATTGAGGACTTCGTGGTCAGAAAGCTTGACATTGCCCCGTTTTATGGGCAAATACGAGCTTATAGTTTCAAATTGTGTATCTGTCAGTTCCATCTGACAAAGATAACTATTTTGTGTTAACACGCCCTAGTTTATCTGTTGATGTTCGCCCGGTGGGTCATTTTTGAAACCGTATCATAGATCAGTATTCCTTCGTTTTGGCTGTCGAGTTGTCCGATTAAAATTCCATTTTCGCCCCAAACCGATGTCTGCCCCGCACTTTGAAAATTATCGCAAAATCCAGTACAGTTAGCCATTAAAACCGGCATTGAATAGTTGTCCGCAATTTTTGGAAAATGCGCGTACGCTTTTTCGATTCCACCTTGTGATTTGGCTACGCTCGCCAAATACAATTCCGAGCCCAGTTTATGCGCATTTTCGGAATGCTCGGGCCGTAATGATTCGTAACAAATGGTAAGGCCAATTTTCGTGTCCCCTATCGCCAAAATTAGTTGTTTATTCCCTGCTACGAAATAGGGCTTTTCGTCCGAATGCAGTATTTGTTTGGAATATGTTTGTCGTGGTTTGTTCGGTTGGAAAATGACCATACTGATTAAAATTCCGGATTCCGATTTGGTCGGTAAACCAACTCCGATCGCAATCCTATTTGTGTCGCTGAATTCTTGAAATACGTTTAATCTTGCATCATTTTGGTCGGTCGCCAATGCTTCTGCAAGCTCGGGTTCGTAACCCGTTAGCGATAATTCAGGGAAAACGATGAAGTCGGCGTTTTCGGAAACGGCAAGTTCAATCCATCTCAAATGGTTTTGGATATTGATTTTAATATCTCCTTTTTTCGATTTTGTTTGTGCAAGACAGATTTTCATCGCATTCGCTTTTTCGAAATATTCTTTAAGGTGTTTAATATGCGTATTTCGTCCGTTTGGGG
>JBAUIP010000351.1:0-5722 GCA_049683055.1 Pricia sp. | reverse complement strand
GTACAAGGCATTGGCCACCGCTCCGAAAATAGGAGGAAATGGAGGTTCGCCCATACCCGTTGGGTCAATTTCATTTTGCACAAAATGCACATCAATCTCTTTGGGTGCTTCTTTCATGCGGATCATTTGGTATTGGTGGAAATTGTTTTTCTGAGGCACTCCGTCCTTAAAAGTCAATTCGCCAAAAAAAGCGTTACCGACACCATCGGTTATCGCCCCCTCTGCCATGTTCGTCGCCGCATCGGGATTTACCACGATTCCACAATCGATTGCACAAACTACTTTTTCCACCACAGGTTTGCCATTCTCCATCTTTAGATCCAGCACATGCGCTGCATAGGAGTTATGACAAAAATAGGCGGCAACCCCACGATGTTTCGATTCATCATTTTGGTTCCAGGCCGATTTTTCACGCACCAGTTCCAAAACGCCGGCGTACCGCTCGGCATCATAGTCGTTCTCTTCTCCAACAGAATTCTCCTTGGCACGTTTTAGCAGGTCCAATCGAAATTGAATAGCGTCTTTGCCCATGACTTCTGCCACTTCGTCCAAAAATGCCTGTTCGGCACCGGCCATAAAATTGGAACGGGGAGCGCGGAAAGCACCAACCGTAATATTGGAATCAATGGACCATTCTTCCGCCAAATAATTATCGATTGCCCCTGCCGGAAAACGATTGGCGAACAATGGGCTTTCTGGTATACCCCCCGCCTTTATATGTAACGCGGTTAAATTATTATTTTCGTCAAAAGCCGCGCGATAGGTTGCATGGTAAGCAGGACGATAAATGCCGGTCGTCATGTCATCTTCACGGCTATAAATTAACTTTACTGGAGCATTTACTTTTTGCGAAATTAAGGCCGCTTCCACCACAAAGTGGGCATAGCCCTTTCTTCCAAAACCACCTCCCATTCTTGGCATTTCCATTTCAATATTTTCCTTCGGTATTCCCAAACTACTTTCTAAAGTAGGAATGATAAAGGATGGAATCTGGATGGGTGCCGCAATTTTTACTTTATTACCTTCCACATGCGCAAAAGCATTTATAGGCTCCATACTATTATGTGCAAGGAAAGGGGCCGAATAGCTTCTCTCCAAAATCTTTGCTGCATTCTTGAAGGCGGCCTCTGGATTGCCATCCTTTCTGACCATATTTCCAGGTATGGATGCAAGGGCTGCCATCTGTGCTTTGTGGCCCTGTGTGGATTCCAGTCCCGCAGGGGTATTTCTAGTTTCCTGTCCAAAAAACCCGTTGACAATTTCAGTATTTGCTGTGATAGGCTTCCATTCAACATTTAATTTCTTTTTGGCCTGCATCACTTCCCAAGTGGAGTTACCTACTATTGCCACCAATTCAGGAAAAGCGTTGGTGTCAAACCCGTGTTTTTGGAATCCCTCTTTAAAACTTTTGATAGTTATTACATCCTTGATGCCTGGCATGGCTTTCACTTCCTCGTCATCAACCGATTTTAAGGTCATTCCAAATGCAGGAGGATGTACGATCATAGCAATCAACATGCCTTCTTTTTGATAATCCATTCCAAACATAGGCACCCCGGTTACTATGTTTTTCGCATCCACATTTTTATGGGAGCGGCTGATGAGCTTAAAGCCTTTCACTTCTTTCAATTGCACTTCTACAGGCACGTCAAGCGTTGCCGCAACCGAAGCCATTTCGCCATAACCGGCCGATTTTTCTGAAGCTGCGTGTTGTAATACTCCTCCTTTTGTAGTGATTTCTTCTACGGGAACCTGCCATGCTTGTGCAGCCGCGGCCATCAACATCTGTTTTGCTGTTGCACCTGCCATTCGAAGAGGTATCCATCTTGCTTTTATTCCCGTACTACCCCCTGTGAGTTGAAAGCCATATTTTTCTGCATGATAGGGTGCCTGCTCTACCACAACGTTTTTCCAATCCACATCCAACTCTTCTGCCACCAACATGGGCATCGATGTCCTGATATTCTGACCGAATTCAGGATTTGGTGTGTAAACGGTCACCATCCCGTTATCCCCAATTTTCAGATACGAATTCATCTCGAACCATTCGTTGGGCATTTCCATACCGGCCATCTCTTTTGCCTGTTCCGGCTTACAGGAATTTAAAAAACTGAATCCGAGGACCAATCCTCCACTTGCCAAACTAGTATTCCTAATAAAAGCCCTACGTCCAATATGGGTGTTTATCTTTGTCATCTTCTGATTTTTTCTAATTAAACGTTTCGGCATTTGCAGCCGTTTTAATGGCCTTTTTTATTCTAGTATACGTTCCGCAACGACAGATGTTACCGTTCATGGCCGATTCGATTTCTTCATCTGAAGGATTTGGGGTTCTTATTAACAAGGCGGAAGCTGACATTATCTGTCCCGCTTGGCAGTAGCCACATTGAGGCACATCAATTTCCAACCAAGCTTTTTGAACTGGATGATCGCCATTCTCGCTCAAACCTTCTATAGTAGTAATTTCTTGCTCACCTACCGCGGAAACGGGCAGCTGACAAGAACGAACGGCGTTATCTCCTAAATGTACTGTACACGCCCCACATTGGGCAATACCACAACCGTATTTGGTGCCCATCAATTTTACGTGGTCCCTTAGTACCCAAAGCAGAGGTGTTGTTGGGTCTATATCAACTTCTTGGTTTTGCCCATTAATATTTAGATTGAATTTTGCCATGATTTTAGTGTAAGTGGATGAATAGACTCAAATTACGAAAAATATGTAATTCATATAATGTTTTGTATATTAGAACAATTTGAAATCAAAAGAATTAAGATTGTTCCTATTTTCATTTCAAATGCTTTTCCAGAAACGCCATAACTTTAGTACGAATGTTTCCTACATCGAACATTTCTCCGAAATGCGGCGCGTCTGGGACGATTATCAATTCGTTTTCCACACCTTTTACCGTTAACCAAGCACTTAATAATTGGGACTGTCTCGGGGAAACCAAATCGTCCTTTTCACCATGTATGATTAAAAAAGGAGGGTCGTTCTCATCTACATAGGTTACCGGACTGGCGACTTTTGCAAGGTCAGGTCGGTCAAGCGGTGCGGCACCTATCAGCAATGCCTCAGGTGATTTGGGGTCAATTGCTCCGGGAAATAGGATCAGTTCCGAAGGTCCGTAGAAATCTACAACCGCTTTAAATGAAAAATCATGGGATGTGCCGGGCATAAAGAAGTCGTCAACTTTGTCATTGTTCGACAGGCCTTGAAACGAAGCCAAATGTCCTCCTGCGGAAAATCCCATTAAAGCAAATCGTTCTGTATCAAAACCATACTTTTCAGCATTATCGAATAAAAAGGAAACCGCTCTATTACAGTCCTGGATCTGGGCCGGAAAAATGGCCTGTGTTGCAAATCGGTAATCTATTGAAGCTAATGCGTACCCACTATTAATGATTTCTGCTACCGTATTTTTCATATAACCGATGTCGGCATACTTGTCATTTCCAATCCAGCCGCCACCGTGAATAAATACAATCAAAGGAACTTTGCCCTTGACGTTGGGCGGTACATAAATATCCAAAAGGTGCTTCGGCAAGGTATCATTGTTGTAGGCCATGTTACCATGCAATACGGTACCCTTTGGAAACAGAGAAATCACAGGATTGGATTTTTGACTACAAGACGTTTGGGAAATCTGTAAGGCCAATAGGAAAATTATGAGTTTCGTTATTTTCATTGTAAGTACTTTTTCAGTTCGTTGGGTAATTTAATTGAGTTTAATCATAATATGTTTCCATTGAATTCTAATTTTTATCTATGGTAACGCTTACATTACCAGCCCCAATAGCTTTTTGAAGTCCCGCTGTATCATCGATGCTTCCCAGTTTCGTATAACTATAAGAGGTTGGAAAGGTTTTGTAAAAAAGCACCAAAGTATTTGAACCATACAACATTAAGTCTCCATTTTTAATCGACTCAGGATTGGTGGAATTTATCGGTAAACTTTTGGGCAAATCATAATATTTTTCATTGCCGTTCAGCTCGGTCATCTGTATGGTCATAGGTAAAAGTTCCTTGAAAGCTTTAGCAGTATTATTGTCCAAAAGCGAGGCGGTAAAAATTTGTGAATTTACCCTGATTTTGATTTTTCCGTTTGCCATTGTGCCATTGTTTTCCGTTTTGATGGGGGCATTTTCTTGGTTGCAAGGTGATGGATTGCCTATTATAACTGAAGTAAATATTAACACCATCAAAAGTAGAGATTTCATGATATTTACTAATTTTAAAATTCCTAATCACCCAGTCAACCTTTCTCCAGGTTCGGTATATCTTTCGCCTAACAAGCCTTTAACAGATGGATGAGAACCTAACTGATAATCTCCATTTGTTTCAATTGTTAGATGTATACTGCTCATCCGTTACAGGCTCAAGCCAGGTAACGAATCCATTTTCTGTTTTCGGCAAAATATACATCTGTGTAAGACTGTTGTTTTCAGTAGCGCCATGCCAATGCCTTGTATTTGCTGGAACCTTGATGACATCACCCTTTTTCATGGTTTCCCTTGGCTGTCCCTCCAGTTGATGATATCCCACACCATCGAGTACAATTAGAATTTGCCCGCTTGGATGTAAGTGCCAATTTGATCTTGCGCTTTTCTCGAAATAAACATTCCCCACGAGAGTGTTGTAGATAGAATCATTTGCAACTAAACCATAATTATAAGCGTTGCCTGTGAAGTTAGCAGCATTCCCCGCTTCACCCCTAGGAAAAATCGCTTGTTCCGAAGGATTCGATTCTGTGTTTTCTTGTTTTTCAACTTTTGTTTTGCAGGCCTGACCTATAAATAATATTAGGACAACTGCGAGTGCCGGTATTCTTCTCATTTTATCTTTTTTAAATTTTCTTAATGATTTTTGCGGGAGTACCGCCTACAACTACATTATCGGGTACGTCTTTAGAAACGACCGAACCTGCTGCAACCACCGAATTCTCTCCTATAGTTACGCCCTGTAAAATGGTGGCATTGGCACCGATCCAAGCGTTCTTCTTTATGTGAATGGATTTAGGAACAAGCCCATGTCTTTCATTGGGCGAAATCGAATGTCCTTCAGTAAGTAAACTCACTTTCGGTGCTATGAGCACACCGTCTTCAATGGTTATTCCTCCTAAATCCAAAAAGACACAATCAAAATTGATGAAGACGTTTTTACCAATTTTTGTGTGCTTGCCGTAATTGATATACAAAGGGGTAAAAACCGCAACGCTTTCGTCAATTTGGCTCCCAGTAATCTTACTCAACAAAACGTTGATTTCTTCTGGGTCTGTCGCGTTATTCATCTGTAAGAGCAACTTTTTGGTTACGTAAGACTCTTCACGCAATCTATAGGCTTCAGGATCGCTGGGGAGAATGACCTCTCCATTTTTTAATCGCTCAAAAATATCTTTAGCTGCCTGCTTTGGACTTTCTTCTTTATAATCTTCCTTTTGCATTTTTTTAGTTTTGTCTTTGACGTAACTCTTCGTGTCGGTTTAAGCCTATTTTAAGCGCCACAGCTATATTTCAATGAAATATTCCTATTAAAATCATCCTCGGGTACTATGTGGTATCTATTGCCTAATTCAATATGACCGAAACCGAAAGTGGGAAATCCCTTTTGATCAAGGAAACAAAACCAACTACATAAAAACCCTTTAAATCATCCGTAAGTAGATAATAGATTTGGGGCGACACAATAAAACACAGTTTTTCGGAAATATATAGGGTGTTC
>JBAUIP010000350.1:0-2182 GCA_049683055.1 Pricia sp. | reverse complement strand
ATTTGTGAAGCTGCACGAATAATGAACACCTAATCAGAACCGTTTATGCCAACAAAAAGAAATATTACCCTTGGGGAATTTATCATCGAAAACCAGTCATCGTTCCAGTACTCCTCGGGCGAGCTTTCCAAGTTGATCAATGCCATTCGCCTGGCCGCAAAGGTGGTCAACCATGAAGTCAACAAAGCGGGACTGGTCGATATCATTGGCAGCGTAGGCGAAACCAACATTCAGGGCGAGGAGCAGAAAAAGCTGGATGTATTCGCGAACGAAAAGTTCATTCAGACCCTCACCAACCGAGAAATCGTATGTGGTATCGCATCGGAAGAATCGGAAGATTTTATCAGCATCAACAGTAACGACGAACGCAATCAGAACAAATATGTCGTACTGATCGATCCGTTGGACGGCTCTTCGAACATAGATGTCAACGTTTCGGTGGGTACTATTTTTTCGATTTACAGACGCGTCACACCAGTCGGCACTCCGGTAACACTAGAGGATTTTCTACAGCCCGGTAAAGACCAGATAGCGGCCGGATATATCGTCTACGGTACCTCGACCATGATTGTTTACACCACGGGCGACGGCGTGAACGGCTTTACCCTCAACCCCGCTATCGGTACGTTCTATTTATCGCACCCGAACATGCAGTTTCCCGAGACAGGCAACATTTACACCGTCAACGAGGGCAATTACATCCACTTTCACCAAGGGGTAAAAGACTATATCAAATACTGCCAGAAAGAGGAGGGTGACCGGCCGTACACCTCGAGGTATATCGGCTCGCTGGTGTCCGACTTCCATCGGAACATGATCAAGGGCGGTATCTATATGTATCCGAAAAGTAGCGTTACCGAAGAAGGCAAACTAAGGCTGTTGTACGAATGCAACCCCATGGCCTTTATCTGTGAACAGGCGAATGGATTAGCCATCGGCGGCCGCAATCGAATTTTGGACGTGAAGCCTACCGAACTGCACCAGCGTATTCCCTTTTTCGCCGGAAGCCGTAAAATGGTGGAAAAATTAAAGGAGTTTTTGGATAAATATCATTGAAGATTGGAAAGCCCCGTCGGCATTCTACTTCTCCAAAAGATACAGATAATCCTCAAAATCGATACGACCGCTGAAAATCTCGATGGATCGATTGATTACCGTATCTGCCTTATCCCCCGAAAATCCGAGTCCGATCGCATAACGTTTGAGCAACAACCGCTCTTCATCGTCAATGGCATGGTCCGAAAAGATAATCCGGAAAAGGTCGAATAGCCGCTCCAACCGACGTTCTTGGGAGTTCGGCGGATCGATCGGATACTTGTTTTCCTTCTTTAGCACCTCCTCATATTCCGCATGCGTGATATCGAGCTTGTCGGCAAAATTATCCAACAACTTTTTTTCCTCCGTACTGACCTCCCCATCGACCGAAGCCAAGGTCGCCAAAGCCGCAAAATGGGCCAGATTCCTACGATGTTCACCACTGGTATATAAATCCGCTATTGCCACAGTCCGTAATTTTGATTCGGGCAAATATAATTTTTTTCAAGGTCATAGACCGCAATGGGAATAATTATTTTGGCATTATCCGTACCTTTCAACTGCTATGAAAAACCCGCTTCTCGAATTCACCGACAAAGGCATCTATTGCAGCGCCGCAAAGGTCTACCTCGACCCTTGGAAACCGGTCGACAACGCCATCATCTCCCACGGCCATGCCGACCACAGCCGCTGGGGACACAAAAAATACATCACCCATCACCGTAACGTGCCCATCATCTCCCACCGCCTCGGCGATATCGAGGTCTCCGGCAAGGAATGGGGAGAGACCTTCACCATCAACGGGGTCAAGTTCAGCCTGCACCCGGCCGGACATATCATCGCCTCGTCCCAGATTCGCGTCGAACACAAAGGCGAGGTTTGGATATTCACCGGCGATTATAAAACCGAGGACGATGGTATTTCCGCCCCTTACGAATCCGTAAAATGCCACACCTTTATCACCGAATGCACTTTTGGGCTCCCTGCTTTCAAATGGGTACCCCAAACGGAAGTTTTTGAGGATATCAACGCTTGGTGGGCCGAAAACCAAGCGGAGAAAAAGACCTCGGTGCTCTTCGGATATTCCCTCGGAAAAGCGCAGCGATTGCTCAAATATCTGGACACCGACATCGGAAAGATTTACACC
>JBAUIP010000349.1:0-2704 GCA_049683055.1 Pricia sp. | reverse complement strand
TTGCTGCTGCTCCTTTTCCTGAAAAAAGGCATTGGCAGACGGGGTTCCGGCGACCAGGGTCAAGAGCAGGGTGAGTGCCATGGCCATGGATTTGGTTGCGTTTGGATATTGTGTGGATTTCATGATGCGGATGATTTAGATAGCAATTTTAATTTATCTATCTAAGTTAGTGATTTTAAAAGATATAGAGTGTTAAATTTACTGTTTTATGCAATTTTTTTATAGAATTTTTAGGGATGCCGTTTTAGTCGGATGCAAATTTACGGATTCCCTAATTTTTCGGAAGGTGGAAAGGATAGGTTCTCATGCTATTTCGAAGGAAAAACTCAACCGGAAGTCTTGGAGGAGGATGCTACCAATCGGTGGATTTCCTTTAGCTCGGCCTCGGTCAGGTCGCGCCATTTTCCGACGGGAACATCGAGTTTTACGTTCATGATCCGGATGCGTTTCAGCCGTTTTACGCGGTAGTCCAAATGCTCGCACATACGGCGTATCTGTCGGTTCAGTCCTTGGGTCAGCACGATTTTAAATTCGTAATCGCCCACCCGTTCGACCTGGCATTTTCGGGTAACCGTATCGATAATCGGCACCCCATTGCCCATTTGTTCTAGAAATTCGGGCGTAACCTGTCGGTCGACCTTCACCAAATATTCCTTTTCATGATGGTTGCGGGCACGTAAAATTTTATTTACGATATCTCCGTCGTCGGTCAGGAAAATGAGACCCTCGCTGGGCTTATCCAATCTACCAATGGGGAAAATCCGCTTCGAGTAGCCGATAAAGTCGATGATATTGTCCTTTTCTACCCGGGTATCGGTGGTGCAGACAATGCCTACGGGTTTATTGAAGGCCAGATAGACATGCTTTTCTCGAGATTCTGAAATGAGCTTGCCATCGACGTGCACCTCGTCGCCATCGGTAATTTTTGTCCCCATTTCGGGCACCTCTCCGTTGATGGTTACCCGCCCTTGTTCGATGAGCCTATCCGCGGCACGGCGCGAGCAATAGCCGACCTCGCTGAGGTATTTGTTGATTCGGGTCTGCTTTGGGGCGGTCACGTTCTGGCTTTTGGGATGCAAAGTTAATCAGGATAATCGAATTTTGATGGCCTTTTACAGCCAAGTATCTATCGGTGACGGCTGAAATCTGCTTACTGGAATGTAGTATTTAGAATTTTATTCTGAACTTTATTGCCCCGAGGTCGATAGCTTCTTTCCGTTTTTCCGACTCTTTTCAAGCTCATAAAGCTGCCTCCCCAACTCCGACAAAAAGGGGATGCCGATTTCGTCATATTCATAGGTGTCGTCATTAAAAATGCCATTGCTGTTGACTAAAATAGTGGCGGTAACCATAAATTCCACGTCGTTCTGACTGTCGGTAATGTAAGCGCAATCGGTCAAAGTGCCATAAGCGAATCCGACTTTGTTATAAATCTTGATGTGCTCGGGGATGTTTTCCTTCATATCACCAAACATAAAAAACTTACAGTAGCCATCATAGAATTCCACAGGGTCGTATCCGACTTTTCTGGGGACGGTGTGCATGGCAGTCAATAGGAACTGCCGTTGCCCGTCACTAAGGGCAAATCGTTCTTCGGCCGGGAAATTCTCCGGAAAGAGTATCCGCTTTAAAAGTCCGTGCTGGGCGTCGATGGGATAATAATTTTTGAGGTTAAAATCGAATGGTTCCTCGATTAGGGAACCCTCTTCGTAAAATCCGATACCTTTTTGGGTTCCCGTAAGTTCGAGAGGTTCCGGAGGCGAATTGACCGTACCCGGCAGCATGGTCGTGGTGCTATCGTTTTGGTAGATGACCAGTGGGGTAGTGGCCAAATTGTCGGAATGCCGGCCCAGGCGATGTGCGATTCGTACCGGGCGGACACCTTTTTCCCGCAGACCTTCGTTGATGGCGTCCTGTCCCAGAAACTCCACCAGTCGATTGTTGGCGTCGTTATCGCTGACAGCGAAGATTTCGGAAATCGCCTCGGCAAAGGTCGTTTCTATGGAATCGCCTTCCACATAAAAGCGGGTATTTATGTCGAGGGAATCCATCTGATTCAGTTTCTCCAAGGCCAGTACCGAAGCGGGAAACTTTACCGTGCTGGCGGGATAAAAATAGCGGTCGGCATCGACCTGAAAATCGTAATCGGTAAAGACGACGGCATCCTTTTTCCGATTGATTTGGGTGTAGCGGATTTGCACCTCGTACCGGTCCACACTATCCATCACCTGTCGGATTTTCGGATGTTGCGAAGCAAGCACGACTTCCAATGGATCACCGCCCATCGATTGGGTACCGGCGCATGAGACCAAAAAAATTATGGTGAGGAAAAACGGGGAACGAAAGAAAACATTTAGTAAGAATCGCTGCACTGGTATGATTTTCTGAAGTGTGGTAAAAAACGGTTCATGAAGGCAAAGATTGTATAGCGATCGAGGTTCACGGAATAGAATCGAACGGAGGCAATCGACCGCGACCGTCGAACGAGCACCATCAAACGAAAACATCGAACTAGACCATCGAGCGAGGGCTGCCGAGATAGGCCGCTACCTTTTATTTCTGGTCATTCGAGGTCCTTGGTATACCTCGCCCCGATGCGGCTTGAGATCATCCCGAACCTGGATCATTTTGTTCTCGCTGACGACCAAAAATGCAATGCTATGCATATCGCTGACATCACGGTGGCCGATAAGGTCGAAATCCG
>JBAUIP010000348.1:0-1836 GCA_049683055.1 Pricia sp. | reverse complement strand
GACGGTAGCCGAAAGAATATTCATGAAAATGGATGTATTTTTGCCATAAACAGGGTTTTTATGCATTCCATCGACTTTTACCGAACCGAGTTCATTTCGTACCTTAAGGATAGGATAAGGATTGGTGAACCGCGAAACCTCTATGAGCCGATTGCCTATATTCTCGGCTTGGGGGGGAAAAGATTGCGACCGGTACTTACCTTGATGGCCACCGAAATCTTTGGTACGGACCACAAAAAGGCTTTGGATGCTGCGCTAGCCATAGAGGTATTCCACAATTTTTCATTGGTCCACGACGATATTATGGATGCAGCCCCCTTGCGTCGCGGCGAAGCAACCGTTCACGAAAAATGGGATGTCAATACGGGAATACTGTCGGGCGATGCTATGCTGATCACCGCCTATCAACTGTTCGAAAATTACGAGCCGGACAAATTCCGGGATATGGCCCAACTGTTCAGCACCACGGCCTTACAGGTCTGCGAGGGACAGCAGTACGACATCGATTTTGAAAACAGGGAAGATGTTACCATGCCCCAGTACCTCAAAATGATTGAATACAAAACTGCGGTCTTGGTCGCCTCGGCCCTAAAAATGGGAGGAATTGTAGCTGACGCCACCGCGCACGAACAAAATCATGTTTACGATTTCGGGCTGAACCTGGGCATCGCCTTCCAACTACAGGATGATTACCTAGACGCCTTCGGCGACCCCAGAACTTTCGGAAAACAAGTGGGCGGCGATATCATCGAGAACAAAAAGACCTTCCTATACCTCAACGCCCTCGCACTGGGCAGCGATGGACAAAAAAAAGCCCTGCTGGATATGTATTCGATACAGCCGAAGAACCCCTCGGCCAAAATCGAGAGCATCAAGGGCATTTTCACGGAAACCGGAGCCGCAAAAACTACCCAAACGGCCATCGCCAAATACACCGAACGAGCCTTCGGGGTCTTGGAGGAATTGAATGTTTCCGATGATAAAAAAGAGATACTCA
Source organism: Pricia sp. (assembly GCA_049683055.1). GTDB lineage: Bacteria > Bacteroidota > Bacteroidia > Flavobacteriales > Flavobacteriaceae > Pricia. Next base: position 839 of record JBAUIP010000348.1, on the reverse strand, counting down.
GAGGGTTCGGTAAACAATTGATGGGTCGGGAGGTTTGAAAAACTCTATGACCGTTTTCTATTTTTCATATAAAGAAAGGCTAAAATTGCCATACCTATTAAGCTAAATACGATATACCATGAACTTGGTTTGACATCCTCAATTTCCACTATATTCAATTGCTGGTTGACATTAAGGTCTGTCAAAACTTGCTTTTTCCCTCCGACCCAAGTAACAATTACGGAATCCACCTTCGTGGCCCCGCCCAATCCGAAATGGGCGACAACGGAATTTTGGGATAGATGACTCGATCCGCCGCCATCGATTTCACGAATCATATGTTTGCCGTCCACCACTACCTCAGTCCTTGATCCAAGTCCATTTTTATCGGCTTCCAGTCCTTGCAGTGCTACTTTCAACCAATTTCCTTTCGGCGCGTCGTTGCGAAATAGCCTAGTTGTCGATGGTGTGGGATAGTCTAAAACAGGATTTTGGTTGACAACCAATATGTCGAGGTCGCCATCATTCTCCAAATCGAAGGTAATCGACCCCCGTCCGATACCATAATCGTTGATGCCTTTTTCTCTTCCTTTTTCGACGAAAGTATTCCCACTATTTTCAAAATAAAAATTTCCCATAGCAGTGCAATTAGGATTTAAATCACCATTGGAAACATAGAGGTCTAAATCTCCATCATGGTCGAAGTCGGCAAAATTGGCGCCCCAGCTGATGGCCAGGTTGTAGGTGCTCAGCTCCTTTGCTCTTTCCACGAATGGCTTGCCTTCACCCTGATTTTCCATAAACCAATTGAATTTGACGTTGGTGACAAAATAATCTAAGAGGCCGTCATTGTTGTAGTC
>JBAUIP010000347.1:0-4360 GCA_049683055.1 Pricia sp. | reverse complement strand
AAGTCGTTCTTGCCATAGCCGAGGCTGGTCAGGTTGTAGAAATAAAACTTGCCCTGGTTTTCCTTGCCTCCCTTGCTTTCGGCGAATTGGGCGAAACCAGCGGTGATACGGTCTTCCTCCTTTTTGGCTGCGGCTTCTTTGGCGGCTTTTAATTCGGCGACATAGTCTTCAAAATAGGCAATCTGGTCGTCGAGCGGTAGGTTGTACAAAGTGATGATACTGTCGGTTTCCTGGGCGATATCCTCGTATTTAATGACATCCTCCAAGTTATCGAGCTTCTTTTTGGTATCCCGGAATTTCTTGGTGTTGTCCTCTAGATTGGTCAGGACACTGTCGTAATAGGCTCCGGACAGTTTAAATTCATTCTCATCGAAGTTGTATGCCGCCAGGTTCTCATAGTTCAGGGCGTTCAACTTGGGCTCGTTCTCCGTGGCCCGTAGCGATTTATTGAAGTAGACCAGGGCGATACTATCATTCTCCTGTTGTAAATGATATTCGGCCACCTGCCGGTAGATTTTGTCCAAAAACGGGCGGTTTTCACGGTTTTCCTCGAGATCCGTGAGGTATTCGAGCATTTCCAGCTCGTTTTCGGGGGTAACCTCGATATTCCTGATTTTCTGGATTTCAGCATTGATCATGTAGACCCGGGGCGATCTGCGATTGAGTTCGATGACTTTGTCGAAAGCGTAGTTCGCACTGTCTTTATGACCGAGTTCGTTATATAATTGCCCGATGATGTAGTAATAGCGTCCCTTTTCGGGATTTTTCGGGGTATGGTAACCGGCCAGTTTCAGCTGCTGCACGGCCTCGCTCAAGGAATCTTCGTTGATATAGGCTTGGGCCAGCATCGCCCGGGCGTCGGCGTAGTTCTGGTTGTCCAACATCTCGTACTTGAAAACCCGCTTCAGGTTTTTAATGGCCAGCTCCTCGTTTTCCAGCCGCAGGTTCACCTTCTCCCGCCAGATATGCGCCTCGGCCAGCTTGTCACTGTAATCGTATTTATTGATGATGTAGTTGAAGGCTTCCAGTGCAGGAATATACCGCTGGTCAAAATACCGCGCCTTGCCCAATAAAAGGAAAGCCTCATCCGTCTGCGGATTGCGTTCCTGGTCCTTGATATCCATACTATGCTTCTGGATGGCCTTGGTCGCCTTTTCCTCCGCAATTAGAAAATTGGGGTTGTTATCCTCGGAATCCAGTTTGATATCCTCGGTCACCTCAAGGCGTTCGACGGGAAGTATTTCCCAGTAATCGTCGCGGTAGGTGTTGTTCAGCTCCTCGCGACCTGCCTCAAAAGCGATATTTCCATTGTATAGCGTGTTATACTTGGTATTTAACGCGTGCCAGTTACGGTTCACAAACGCGTCCTTTTTGGTGGAACAAGCGTTAAACGCAATGCCCCCCAACAGGATGAAAAGGATATATGTTTTTTGAAATTTCAAGTATGCAAAGGTACCTATCCTATCTAAACCGAAAATTAGCGGAATTATTATGTAGTTCGTCGATAAAAGTACAAACAATGGGCTCCGACTGCGAGAGATTGTTCATTGTATAGTAAATTGAGATAAGTCATCGAAATCTACCGTGCTCAAAATAGGCTATTTCAAACCGGCTCTTCCTGCAGGTAGACAGAAGGTGGCACCTTCTTCAACTCCTTGAATTTTCGGTTGAAATTGGAGATGGAATTGAATCCGGATCGGTCGGCGATCTGGGCGACGGATAGGTCGGGGTTGTTCATGAGCAATTGACAGGCGTGTTCTATTCTCAGCTCGATCAGGTATTTGAAAAATGTTTTGTTCGTCCTCTGTTTGAAAAAGCGGCAGAAGGCATTAGGGGTCATAAAGATCAAATTGGAAACCTGTTTCAAGGTCACTTCCTTCTGGAAATTATTGATGACAAAGTCAAAAACGAGCTGTAGCCGCTCGCCATCCTTGCTCGAATTTTGTTTTGGATATATGAAATTGGTCAGCGCCATCGTCTCGCAATCGCTCAATTCTTCAACAAGCTTCAGGAATAAGATGTACTTTGAAAATTGTCCGGCCTTAGGAAGCTCGTTCATAATCTTTTCCATGGATGCATTGGTCGTCCGCGGTTTGAACCCTCCTTTCGTTTTATGGAAAAAGCGTTGTGCCGTTTTCAGTTCGGGGATACCTTCAAAATGAGCCTCAAAGGATTTTTCCATAAAGAACAGCGAAATCATATGGGAATGGCCATCTGCCCGCTCCAAACTTTGAAAGAGATGGGGGATGTTGCCGCCGATGACGAATAGATCTCCATCGGAATAAGGACGGATGCTATCCGAAATGATCAACTTGCCTTGGCCAGAAACGATAAAGGCAATCTGGACCTCTTCGTGCTGGTGGAGTTTGTTGTAGAAGGTTTTGCCTTGATCAACCTCCACGATAAAGCTTTCGTTGAGCTTTTTCGGAATTTTGAACGGAAATACTTTCATGGGGAAGAATTTTGTGGTAGTCTAAAAGTGTCCGATATCCCAGATCGGTTCCGAGCCCAGAAGATGTTCCACGAAGTAGTTCCATCTTTTTTTGGTGAAATATTTACCGGCCTTGCCCTGATAGCCGTGGTGCTGACTGGGCAGAATGAGCAGGTCAAAATCTTTGTTCGCGTTCACTAGCGCCTCGGCAAGCTTGAAGGTGGCCGAGGGGTTGACGTTCTCATCGATGCCGCCGTGTACTAGCAGCAGTTTGCCCTCTAGTTTGTCGGCCATGGTAATATTGGAAACCTCATCGTAGCTTTCGTCCACTGGCCAGCCCATGTACATTTCGGGCCACCAGGCTTTTTCCATCCTGAAATCGTGGTCGGCCGAGCTGGCCACCGCTACCTTATAGGTTTCGGGAAATTCCAATAGTGCATGGGCCGCGTCATATCCGCCGGCGGAATGGCCGAATATGCCGACTTTTTTACCGTCTATCCAATCGTATTTGTCGGATAGGTGCTCGATGGCCAGCACATGGTCTTTCAGGTTGTCTCCCATGTTTTTATAGGAACTGTCGGCGAAGGCTTTGGAGCGGCCGTCAGTGCCCAGGCCATCGACCATCATTACCACAAAGCCCAGTTCTGCCAAGGCCTGGTTCATCAGGGCCCGGTCAAAGGATTTGGGGAACATTTGGGTATGCGGCCCGGTATAGCTATGGTCGATAATCGGATATTTCTTTTCAGGGTCAAAGTTGGTTGGTTTCCAGAGGGCCCCGTAGATTTCTGTTTTTCCGTTTTTTGCGGTCAGGCTGAACACCTGCGGTGGCTCCCAGCCCTTTTCTTCGAGCGAACTTGCGTCGGTGCGGGTAAGCTCGGCGACCTTTTTTCCGGTTTCGGCCTTTCGAAGCACGGTAACGGTAGGTTCTTGCACGGTGGAATAGCTGTCCGTAAAATACGCTCCATCTTCCGAAAAACGGATGTCGTGATGTGCTTTTTCGGGGGTGAGTAGTTTCATTTTCCCGTTCAGGTCCACCCGGTACAATTGCTGGTGGTATGGGTTCATGGAAGCATCTTTCCCGGAGATATTAGCGTAGATGAACCCGTTTTCCTTATCCAAATGTTCCACACCGTTCACCACGAATTCCCCTTCGGTTACGGGCGTTATCTCGCCTGATTCCATTGACAGTGTGTAGAGCTGTCTCCAGCCGCTTCTGTCGGATAGGAACAGCAGCATCCCTTTTTCTTCCAAGGGCCAGTACCTAAAATTGCTGATATTGGTTTCGCTGGTTTCGGTGAGCAGCGTATCCAAGGAAGGTACTTTCAGGTCCACTTTCAGCACATATTCTTTTTGAAAACCGCGCTGGGCATAGTCGGCGTACGCCACCCCTTCCTCTTCGCCCCAGCGGACGTTGACCGCGTTGATATGAGTGTTCGTGGGAAGGTGCGTTGGAATTTCGGTTTTGTTCCGGATGTCAAAAAAGACCGGTTTTGCATGTACCATGGTGGTGTCTCCCGGGGAGCCGCGGTAATAGGATAGCAACTGTGGGCGGTAGAGCGAATCGATACTCCAATCCAACAAATACATTTTTTGGGCATCCCTCAGGTCCCAAACTTGGGTGGACAGGTACTTCGAGTCGGGCGACCAATCAACGCTGAAACTTTTTGGCCGATCACCTGATTCGCCCTTTATGGTTTCATACCAACCGTAGGGTTGGGCGTATTCGTAGTTTTTTTCGCCGTCATGGCTTAGTTGGTGTTCTTCCCCCGTTTCAGTAGATTTGATAAAGAGGTTGTGGTCTTTAACGAATGTAATCCATTGGCCGTCCGGGGACTCGGAACGAAATTCGTCATCTTCACCGTCGTCGTTTTCATTTTCATTGTTGGATTTCCCCTCGTTCTTGCCGTTGCCATTCTCACGCTCTTGAAA
>JBAUIP010000346.1:0-7542 GCA_049683055.1 Pricia sp. | reverse complement strand
GGGCGATTTCGATTTGAAAATGTTGGTAGCCTCAAAACTTTTTGCGGACGGGAGACTGAGTTCGGGACAGGCATGCAAAATTGTTGGCATTTCGAAAAGGGCCTTTTTGGAAGTTTTGGGAAAATATGGGGTTTCCGTCTTCGGTTACAATTTTGCGGAATTGGAAGAAGATTTAAATAATGCCTGAAACCATCATTATTGCAGATGCAAGTTGCATCATTTCCTTGGATAATATTGGAGAACTATACCTTCTTCGAAAGATGTTCGATGAAATTACCATAACTCCCGAAGTTGCAGACGAGTTTGGTGAACCCTTGCCCGACTGGATAAAGATTAAAAGGGTTGTCGATGAAAAGAAAATGAGGCTTCTGGAACTTGAATTGGATAGAGGAGAGGCAAGTGCTATTGCCTTGGCCTTGGAGCAGGTCGATAGCCTATTGCTTATAGATGAGCGAAAAGGAAGGGAAATTGCACAAAGAGTAGGATTGAAAATCATGGGAATTCTAGGTACCCTGATTTGGGCCAAAGAAAAGGGGGTCATCGGAGCGGTCAAGCCATTGCTTGAAAAATTAGAGTCCAACGATTTTAGGATTTCCAAGAGTCTGAAAGAACGGATACTACGCAGAACTTCTGAAACCTAAAGATACCGAGATGGTATTTTTTTATCTCCATTTCTGCCTTTTCCATAACTTACATCAATACCGATATAAATAATTGTAAGATGGTCTACCATACTTATCATGTAAATCTCAACTATTTTAAGATATAAATAAAATAGTATGAAAATCGTCATCTCACCGGCCAAATCCCTGGACTACGAAAGGGAATATCCAAAGTTCAAACAGACCCAGCCCCAGTTTTTGGAGGATGCCGTCAAGCTCAATACCATATTGGCCAAAAAGAAGCCAAAAGCCTTGATGGATTTAATGGGGATTTCCGATAATCTGGCTCAGCTCAACTGGGAACGGAACCAGGATTTCGATATTCCGTTCACTACCCAAAATGCCAAACCGGCCATTTACGCTTTCGACGGCGATGTCTACAAGGGGTTGGACGCCTATTCCCTTTCTTCCCAAAACGTGGGAGCATTGCAAGATTCGTTACGGATTTTATCGGGACTCTATGGTATACTGCGACCGCTCGACCTGATACAGCCCTATCGCTTGGAAATGGGAACGAAACTCAAGGTTGGCCGTAAGAAGGATTTGTATGCCTTCTGGCAGGAAAAAATTACAGACCAATTGAATTCAGAATTGGATGACGATTCCCTCTTTATCAATTTGGCCAGCAAGGAGTATTTTGGTGCAATCGAAGAAAAAGCTTTGAAAGTACCTGTAATCACACCGGTTTTCAAGGACTGGAACAACGATAAACTCAAAATCGTGAGTTTTTATGCCAAAAAGGCCCGTGGGTCCATGGTGCGCTATATTGTGGAAAATGGTGTCAAAACTTTGAGCGACCTAAAGAAATTCGATTACGACGACTATGAGTTCAGCGAAGCTCATACCGTGAAGAAAAACGAGCCAGTGTTTATCAGATAGAATTGCAAGTCACCAAAGTGGTTTGCTTTGGTTTAGTAGCTTAAGGCTAAAAGATTTGCGTCGCACATTCTTAAAGTCAAGTAGTTGATGCTACTTTTTCTTGCGAATGCTAATTTTCTCTTCGACCGTCGGTCGTTTTTTAATCCGCCGAGGTCTTCTCGCGCCGAAGGACCGATTGGCAATTTTCCCCCGTTTCGATTTTTTATCTCCTTTGCCCATATCCTATTTTTTTAGTGCGCTGTTTTGGTACTTCAGACTCAAAGCAAACCGCAAGGTAAATCAAAATTCATGTTCCCACGCCATGGAACTCCGTCTACGTCCTACGTCACAAAAGTAATCCCTTTACTTTAAATTCTTGGGTTTGGATGTGAATTTTGCCATCCTCTTGCTTTTCCAACCCATTTTTTGGCGGGATTTTTGATACCTTTAGATGTATGAAGAAACTAGGTACCCTCTTGGCGCTGTGCATTGCTATGACCTGCACCGCACAGCAAATGACCCTAAAAAAAGGGAAAGTGATCGACTCCCTCTCCGTTTCCGCAAACGATTCGATTTCCGAGACCTTTTCATTGTACCTTCCCACCAAGTTCGAGGTTTCCGGCACCTGGCCCGTACTTTTTGTATTCGATATGATCGGGCAGGGTAAACAGGCCTTAAGCCTATTCGCCGATGCCGCGGAGGAGCAAGGCTATATCTTGGCGGCTTCCGATAACGTCAGCGATACGCTATCCATAGCCGATAATATCCTCATTACCAATCGGATGCTTGGGGCTGTCGTTTCTATTCTTCCCATCCATAAAAACCGGATCTACGTGGGCGGATTCTCCGGTGGCGGCCGGTTCTCGACCTTGGTACCGACCTTCGTACAAGGTATTCAGGGCGTTTTGACTTGTGGGGCATCCGTGGCCAACACCGAGGTATTGACCTCCAAAAATCCCTTTCACCATATCGGTATCGTGGGCAATGAGGATTATAATTATCCTGAGATGCTGGGGGTCGAAGAAGTCTTGAACCGATTGAAATTCCCCAATCAGCTTTTGATTTTCGAGGGCGGGCACGAGTGGCCCGATTCGGAAGAGCTGGTCGACGCGCTCGAGATATTTACCTTGGCGGCCATGGCGAAGGGACGCATCCCCAAGGACCAAGCTTTTATCAATGCCAAGTATGACGAAGACTTGACCAAAGTCAATATTTTTTTTACTGCGGAGAAGCCATTGTTGGCCAACAACCTTCTCGACGAAATGTTGGAAATCTATCGTCCTTTTTTGGATACGGATTCCATTAAGGATAGCCAACGGACCTTGAAAAGAAGTAAACTTTACAGAAACAGAAAACGGGAACAAAGTGCGATTTTCTTCAAAGAGGGACTCATAAAAGAAGATTATGTCTATTATTTGGAAGAGGATATCCTAACCTATAACTATAATAATCTCGGTTGGTGGAAGTACCAAATGGAAGAACTTCAGAAGTTTTTGGAGAGCAGGGATGAGTTACAGCGGCATATGGGAAACCGCCTCAAAGGATACATCGAAGCCTTGGTCGCCGACAATATCGATATCCTAAAAGCCGGCGACCCGGTCGATGAGGAAGCCCTTAACTTTCTGTGGATGCTCAAGACCGTCATTGATTCCAAGGATTATGAAAGTTACTTGAAAATTATATCCTACAATGCCAAAGTCAACGATACCGGTACCGCGTTATTCTATTTGGAAGAACTGCTTAAAAACGGGTATAAAGACAAGGCCCAACTCTACGATATCGAGGATACCGCTTTTTTGCGAATTACGCCGGAGTTCAACGCAATCGTGGAAAAATATCTCGAGGAAGCGCGATATAGCGTTGATTAGAAACCTTCTAACGTGGTGATAAAATTTCATGATTTGGGCCGATTTCTGCGTTTTAAGTACAACTGTCAATATCTGTTGCAAAGCACTATGATGTCTGAAACCAAGAAGTTTTTGTAAAAATGGATAGTTTTGGTAAAATCCATAGAAAGATGAACTTACCATATCGGATAATTTTGGTTCTGGCCGTAATTTTTTTCAGCTGCCAAGAGAAGAAAAAATACCACGACACCAAAAAGCAAGAAACGCTCAAAGAGGTAGCCGATGCGCCGACGGATGCCTTGGCCGATATCCTCCAATTTCAGCACGAACTAAACGAAGAATACCGCGACCCCGAGACCTCTCCCTTACCCGACCGCTATCGAAAGGATTTTGAAGGACTGGATTTTTTCGAGCCCGATACCACCTATATCGTTCAGGCACGTTTCGACCGCACTCCGGATGCGCTACCCTTTATGATGCCCACCACGACAGGAAGAAAGTCAAAAGAAGTAGTCTACGGAATAGCCCACTTTACCCTCAACGGTAAAAAACACCAACTCGAAATCTACCAAAACGAAGAGCTGATGCAGCAGGATGATTACCGCGATTATCTTTTTCTGCCCTTCACAGACGAAACCAATAGTGAGGAAACCTATGGTGGTGGCCGATATATTGACCTTAGTATTCCTGAAGGGGATTCCATTAAAATTGACTTTAACAAAGCGTACAATCCATATTGCGCTTATAATCCTAAATATTCCTGTCCGATTGTACCTGGCATCAACGCTTTGGATACTGAGGTCAAGGTGGGGGTAAAGGCATTCAAATCACAAAGTAAGTAGGAGTTATAGGCGAAGATTTAGGATGTCGATCATTTCGTTGTTTGAAAAGGACAAGTTCACGCCGAGCCAACTATAATCCAAAAGAAAAATCCCAAACACCTTTTGGTGAATGGAATTTTTTCAATGGTCTAATAAACACTCAACTCACTTAAAATTTTAGAAGGAGTAGATGGCAGCCAATAAGAAAGAGGATAGCCCCGCTACCGGTTCCCCGTCAGAATTTACAAAGGCATCTTCCGAAGCACTATCCAATCGCAACTCCGGTTTGATTATCAATCCACCAATGGTAGCACTTCCAGTTAAGGTAAGGGCGAAAACGCTTGCTTCCCCATCTGCATCAGCTGCACCTATTGCTCCGACATTCGTTTCTGTAAAATACTCTCCTCTGAGTCCGATTGCAAAATTTTCAGAGGTAGTGTACTGCGGATAAAGTGCTACTCCCGCAAAATCTATGTTATCGTCATTGTTATCAAAATAGGCTGCATTGAGTCCCAAGAAAAAATCTTCGGATAGGTTAAAGCCACCAGTATAGTCGATTTCGTAGCCTCCGTCGTTATAGAGAAAATTCAAATATTGATCGGAATATCCTAGTTGGGCTCCGGCTGCGTAATCGCCAGTCGGATTAAATTCTGTTGCATCGGTGGGATTCATAACGGCAAGCATCAGACTGAAATCCTCCGAGAGTGCGAAATCCGCTCTCAGTCCAGTATGGGAGAAAGGTCCGTATGAAAACAGATAGGAGGTGCTATAGTTAAAGTTGGCCACAGGGGAAATCACCTCGTATCCCAAATAAGTATTGAAGTTACCGAATGTTAAGGTGACCGCATCACTCAAATTCCAGTAGACATATAGCTGATTCACAATATTGGAAACGTTATTGACGTCCGGCTGGCCATCACCGTCAACATCGGTACCCGAAAGGAAAGTGGCATCTGCACCTCGAGGTCCAAAAACCAAATCTGCTACAAAACCTACTTTCTCGCCTTCATACGCCGCAATTATGTTAGCCATTCCTATGGCGAATCCGTTTTGGTTGGCGAAAGAAGAACCTGGGGAGATAGCATCCTCATCATTGGGCGCACCTAGGTTTGTCCTATAATAAGCATCCACCGAACCGCTGAACGAAAACTTCTTCTCATCGTCCGCTTCCTCATCCTGTGCAACGACCGCGCAGGTGGTCAGGAGCATGGCCCCCATAAAAAATGCACTTTTTATGTATCTTGTAAATGTAATCGCTTTCATAGATTTAGTTTTAAGTTATCCCTTTGTGGGATGATTGATTTGACTGATTGCCTGCCGTTGGGCAGGACTGAAATGTGAAGGGGTTATAAAACGGAGCGTTCTGCCAAACGCTCCGTTTACTATTATGATTAGTCGTTAGTGAAATCGGGGTAGGCATCCATTCCGTGTTCGTGGATGTCCAGACCTTCGATTTCCTCTTCTTTGGAGACTCTGATCCCCATGATGGCTTTTAACGCGCCCAAAATAATTAGCGAACTCACCACACAGAAAGTTCCGATTATAAGAACTCCGTATAGCTGGGTCAAAAACTGGCCACCACTGGCCAACGATCCGAAAATGCCTACAGCGAGCGTTCCCCAAATACCGCAGATCAAATGGACGGTGACGGCTCCGACGGGATCATCCAATTTCAAGCGGTCGATAAAGGACACACCCAGAACGATGATAAGTCCGGCAATAAAGCCGATGATGACAGCCTCGTTGGGTGACATCAAGTCGGCGCCGGCGGTAATTCCTACCAGTCCGCCCAAAATTCCGTTGAGGAACATCGTCAAATCAAGGTTTTTATACAATATGGTATTTAAAAGTACGGAGCCGATACCACCGGCCGCTGCGGCCAGACTGGTGGTGACCAAGACCAGGGAGGTCAGTTCCGGATCGGCGGAAAGTACCGATCCTCCGTTAAAGCCGAACCAGCCCAACCAAAGAATCAATACCCCGGCGGTAGCCATTGGAATACTATGTCCCGGAATCGCCTTGGGTTTTCCGTCTTCACCGAACCTTCCGATACGGGAACCGAGTAAGGCGATGGCCACCAAGGCGGCCCATCCACCCACAGAGTGAACCAAGGTAGACCCTGCGAAATCGTAGAAGCCCCAGGAATCCAAGAAGCCACCACCCCATTTCCAAGCCCCGACGATAGGGTATACGAGGCCTACATATATTATGGTAAAAATCATGAAGGCACCGATTTTAATGCGTTCGGCTACGGCACCGGACACGATGGTTGCGGCCGTTGCGGCGAACATCCCTTGAAAGAGAAAGTCAGTCCACCAAGTGTATCCGCCATCGGCGTATTCCGGAGTCATGCCGTTCTCGGGGGCTTCGATGCCCCATCCAGCGAAGCCGAAGATGCCCGATGAACCTTCCTCAAAACCGGGGTACATCATATTGAAGCCCCAGGCGTAGTAGAGCAGCAGTCCGATGGTGATGATAAAGATGTTCTTGAATAAAATGTTGATCGTGTTTTTTTGTCTGGTCAATCCGATTTCCAAAAAGGCGAAACCGGTATGCATGAAGAACACCAGCGCGGTAGCCAACATCATCCATACATTGTTTGCTGTAAATAATCCTGTATCCATTTTCTATTATTTTTAATTTAGTTGGAAACGAACGAAGAGTCCGTCGTTAGTTTTTTTAGTTGATTCCCGCGTGGCCGCTTTCCTTGGTCCTGATTCGGTAGGCCTCGACCACCTCGGAAACAAAGATTTTTCCGTCTCCGACATTGCCGGTAGAGGCGACCTCCAGAAGGGTATCCACTGTCCTCTGCGCGAAATCGTCGGATACCACGACCGATATATACCGTCTTTGAATGTCACTGGTACTGTACGAAATACCGCGGTACACGTGACCTTGCTTTTCATTTCCCACTCCCGTCACGTCCCAATATGTGAAGAAGTTGACCTCGATACGATGCAAGGCCTCCTTGACCTCGTCGAACTTGGATTTTCTGATTACTGCCTCGATTTGTTTCATAATATTATGTTATTTAAGTTGCCAAATATATGTTAATAAAAAAAGAACCCCCAAAAATTGAGGGGGTTGTTCTTCATTTTTATGTTTATGATAAATTTGACCCCTGATATTTTTGGGTATGATATTATTAAATGGATAAAATAGGATTATAGGGGTGGTAAAAATTGGGGTGTGCAATATGTTGTATAGTATCTTTGTAAGGATTAGAGGGTTATGGGGATAGGAAATTGGTGACATCGACATTGGTTAGTTGGGGAATCGATGTCGATAATCGGGCGACCGCTGATGAACCGACCGGAATTTAGTAGGAAGGCTTATACCGGAGGAACCAAACAA
>JBAUIP010000345.1:0-3325 GCA_049683055.1 Pricia sp. | reverse complement strand
TCGTAGCGCCAAGAGGTATCCTTTCTTATGTATGACAAATCGGTAGAAAATTTGAAGCTCCTAACAGAACTGTCTACGATGTCAAAAGAAGGTCTATCCATAATATTTATTTTGTCCAGCGGATTTTTGCTCTTTTCAAGATAGTTGTACTTATAATTTTCGTCTAATGTGAGTCCAAAAAATGTGGTGTAGCTGTTGTATTTATCGACATAGCCTATCTTCGAATTAAAAGGACTATCAAAATCCAATTCTACCGTCATCTCATAGCCGCGGCTTAATCCCTCAATATCTTCGTGACCCCTCGAGACCGAAAATAAATACGAATTTTCCGGTAAATCGGTTTCCAAATAGCTGTCAAACTCCTGAAAATCGGAGTAGTCGAACTCCAGTTCTTTAGAATCTTCATTAGCTTCAAAAAAGATATGTTTGAGACCCCCTTCCGAATCGCCAATAAAGAATATGTAGGAAATACCTTGGGTTAGTTGCACATCGGATAAAGATAATGTAGTAGTGTCAATAGGGTTATAATCTGCCGCTATCACTCCGGTCGCATTCGATGTAATATTGTATTTTTCAATTCCGGGAATATTATTGACGATAATGGAATAATTACCTTCTACCTTTGAAATGTGATTGGTCCGTCCTGCTTTTTCGTCCGTGAAATCTTCAAAGAAATCCTTATTCAAACTTTTTGTCTCGACATTCGGATTCCACACCGAGTTAAGGGGAATTTCGGTATAGGTTTCTATATGATGGACATCGATATTTTCAATCGATTCTACTGTGAAGAGTGTTACCGAAAGGCTTGAAACACCTGAAAGTTCATCATTCTTCTCCTCGGAAAATTACTTTTGAACCTGGTTCATACAACCTATAGTCTAAAAGTTCACCTTCTTGGTCGTGTATAATCAAATACTCACCTAAATTGGAAGTTTCCTGAAAGTTGTTGGAATTGAACGTAAAATAGGCTTTCGATTCAGATTCTTCGGGCTCATTGGGAGTAGGCTTTTCTTCAGCGGTAGGCTGATCCGGTAAAGTCTGTTCCTTGGCACAATTGGTCAACAAAAGAGCGGGCATCAATAAAAACAACAGTCGGTAACGTTTCATGGTTTGAGACATTGGGTATGGGTGGATAATTCAGATACGGTTCGCTACTCGAAGAGTACTATGCAAGAACGCTGATACCAAAAGAATATTTTGGGAAGAAAGAAATTGTGACAATTCAAAACCCATGAAACCCATACCCGCCACTATATCCGTTTGGCCGATAAACATCCGCGCGCTGGCGGTCTTTCAGCTCGAAGGCTTCGGTCACGTAGCCAATGACCTCTTCATCGGTGTCCGTATCCTCGATGCGCATGCCGCTGCTTTCGTAGAAGGGGTCGGTTTGCAGATCCTTGCTATTTTCAAAGATTAGCAGATGCATGTTGAAGTTTTTGTCGTAGTCTTTGTTGTTGCGTTTTTTGAAATAATAGCCGGTCAATTTCTTGCCGTTGTACGATAGCTCCTTTTTGCCTAAAAAGGCGACGGAATCACGTGCTGCGACGTAGTTGCCTCCTTGAAAAAGCATAGCTTCGGCGAGCTGCTTCTGGGAGCGGTAGGCTTCGGGAAACAAATCGGACTTCCCTGCTTTTTTTAGCTTGTCGAACAAAGGCAATCTGGCATTCATATTGGCGGCCAAGGTTTCTAATGCCTCCGACGGAACCGGGCTGCCGTCTTTGGCCAGCAGGGCCGTGTAGGTGGTGCGGATATCCGGGTCTTCGACCAAGGCAATTTTATCGAAGAATTGCCGAACCCTTTTGTCGTCCTTGAAAGGGTAAAGTAAGGTTACGTAGTCTTCGAGCACACCCTTATCCTGCTGTGGGGTCCGGGGATTGTAAAAATCCTGGGCGTTCGAGGTGAGGTCCCTACCCAGCTGCCGTTTCAATTGTATCTTGGCGTCGTTCAATATTTGGGAGCGGTACTTTTTGTACACCTTTGGTCTGAGACCGCCCTCCGCTACCAATTTGGCCAACAGTGAAAAAATCGGGGCCTTATACTCTGCAATCGTACTGTACTGCAAAAGTTCGGGAAAGAGTTTTTTGGCCAGCGCCAAGTCCTCCCGAAAGGGGGCAAAGATATAGCTGATATGGAACGTGTTCGACAACAACGGCAGGTCGGTAGCCATCAATTCAAGCAACAACTCCGCCGAGGCTTCGTCAGATTTTTGGGCGATGGATTGCAGCACCATGGCTTGAGCGGTGGAATTATTGTAGGATTCAGCGTAAAATTTCCGGAAAAATTCGGAGGCGTCCACGTCTTCCAACTGTCCTAATTGTAATATGAGATTTGACTGCACTTGCCGTAGCGTGGGAGTAAAATCATACTCGAAAATATAGTGTTTCAGTGAATCGGCATGTGACGCTTCGAATTTGAGGTAGCGATGTCCATCTTGTACTATACTGTCGTTTTTACGGAGGGCGGCAAAGAAATCAGGCACCTTATCCTTAAAAATATTGCGCCCGATAACCGTATCCTTAGGTTCAAAATTCTCGAAGAATTCGGAGACAAAGCGGCTTGGAGACCCCACGGTGTCCACCACGGCCTTAAGTTCGTATAGCAATCCGTTGTTAATGATGTTCTTGACCATGATGCCGCGGGTACTGGCCGTGTCGGTCAGCGTCAATTGCAATTCATGGTAGCCCTTCGAAGTCGTACCCGTTCTTTCGTCGACAATATTGAACCGCTTATGTGCGTACATTTTTTTCCGTAGCGCCCAAGCAGAATCGAGATTGTGGAACATCAGAAAATCATGAGATTTGTTCAATTCCACTGTAATCGCCTCGTCGTTTTTGTTGCGGTAGACCGTTTTTTTAAGGAAAGGGTCATAGGGTTTGGTCTCCGGCGCGCCGCCGTAGTAGCTGTTGCTGCTCTCCACAAACTTGGGAGGTTTTACGGTGCTTTTCGTACTAAAGTATAACGCGGTGTCAATGACCGTGATGAAAGGGGACTCGTATGTCGTGGGTTTGAGTTGGAAAGATGCAAAATATTCCTCCGCCTCTTTCCCGTATTCGGTCAAGATACCCAAAAGATAGTATTCTCCCCGCCGGAACGTAGTCATCAAATGTAAGCGTTTGCCCGATTCTTGGTCAAAAATAGCGGAGGATACCAGTCGTTTTTCCGTCACATCGCGATATCGAGGTTTCAACTTTAAATCCTGATAAAAGCGTTTTTGAATTTGCATAAGTTCAAAAGTGTCGACCTCGATAAAGCCAAAATCGTTCAGAACATGCTTTTTCAAAAAGTAATAGGATTCCCTTTTTCGGTCGTAGCCTTCTATCCAGCG
>JBAUIP010000344.1:0-2478 GCA_049683055.1 Pricia sp. | reverse complement strand
CCCAACCCCTATTCAGCAAAGACCTTTACAGCGAAAGGCCTGACCGGGCGACCGCCATTTCAGAAGTAAAACCTATATATCCCGATAATCCGGAAAAAGTCGACGGACGCATTCTCATCAGGGATAATTTCGACAAACTCTTTGCCAAATACCCGAACGCCTTGGTCTTCGGGGAAGATACCGGCGCCATCGGAGATGTAAACCAAGGTTTGGAAGGGCTGCAAAAGAAATACGGCAAAATGCGGGTATCCGATACCGGCATCCGTGAGACCACCATTATCGGCCAAGGAACGGGAATGGCCTTGAGAGGATTGCGCCCTATTGCCGAAATACAATATCTGGATTATATTTTCTATGCTCTGGCAACCCTGACCGATGACGTGGCCTGTCTGCATTATCGCACCCTGGGCAAACAGAAGGTACCTCTCATTGTGCGAACCCGGGGCCATCGCCTTGAGGGAATCTGGCATTCCGGTTCCCCCATGGGGGCACTGATCCATTCCCTTCGCGGCATGTATATTCTCTCCCCGCGCAATATGACCCAGGCGGCAGGCTTTTACAATACCCTGCTAAAAAGTGACGAACCGGCGCTGATTATCGAAAGCCTGAACGGATACCGCCTCAAGGAGCCTAGACCTTCGAACCTCGGGGAACACTGTACTCCCATAGGCGTAGTTGAGACCATCAAGCAGGGTTCCGACATTACCTTGGTTTCCTACGGCTCGACGCTGCGTATCGTAGTTCAAGCAGCCGATGAACTGAAAGAGGTCGGTATCGATGCCGAGGTCATCGACGCCCAGACCTTGCTGCCCTTTGACATCCGGCACGACACTTTGAAAAGCGTTCAAAAAACGAATCGCTTATTGATTGTTGACGAGGACGTGCCCGGAGGTTGTTCCGCTTACCTGCTCAGCGAAATACTGGAAAAACAGGGAGCCTATCACTATCTGGATAGTGCGCCACAGACCCTGAGCGCAAAAGCCCATCGCCCTGCCTATGGTACGGACGGGGATTATTTTTCCAAGCCCAATGTAGAGGATGTATTCGAGAGGGTTTATGGCATTATGCACGAGAGCGATCCCGAGAGTTTTCCCCAACTACGATAATAACAAAAAAAGCTATACTTTTATCGGGAAATCCAAACTACCTGCACCTAAACCAAGAAGACATGCAAAGTAAACTTTTGAGTGATATTGGTCTGGCTCTCTTACGAATTGCGCCATCGGCCATGATGTTGACCCATGGCCTCCCGAAGTTTCAAAAAATAATCAACGGCAATCTTGAGTTCGCCGATCCCTTAGGTATTGGTGCCGCGCCATCGTTGTTTCTAGCGGTTATCGGAGAATTTA
This sequence comes from Pricia sp., assembly GCA_049683055.1. Taxonomy (GTDB): domain Bacteria; phylum Bacteroidota; class Bacteroidia; order Flavobacteriales; family Flavobacteriaceae; genus Pricia. The sequence continues at coordinate 1,129 of JBAUIP010000344.1, read as the reverse complement.
TCTGTCCCATATTATTGATTATCGGCTTTAAGACCCGATGGGTGGCGATTCCCACTGCGATCACAATGGCGGTCGCCGCTTTTATCCATCATGCCCCCGATAGTTTTGCAGATAAGGAAAAGGCCTTGCTGTACCTCGTCATCTTTATAGCTATCATCTTGTTGGGTCCCGGCAGATTTAGTGTGGATAGAAAATAAGAAACCTAAAAATTCCAAATCATGGTTTTGCCATGGAGTGTTGGTAAATAGCTAGATTATTTTTACTAATAGCTCTTTAAGCAAATCGGCTTGCGAAGCGGCATTGGCCCCTACTCCCTTTCCCTTTAAATCCATTTCGCGTAGGTGCGAAACAATTCCGCTGACCCGTTTCATGGGATAATTGCGGGCGGCAGTCCGGTATTCATTGACGAAATAGGGATTGATTCGCAAGGCGCTCGCTACATTTTTAGAGGAGTGGTCGCTCAATCCGTGATATTGCAATAATTGGGTGAAAAAGCTGTTCAGCAAGGTCACGGTCAAAACAAATGGATTGTCTTTGGGATTTTGGGAAAAATAGTTGATAATCCGGGTCGCTTTGACCACGTTGCGCTCCCCGATGGCTTTCTTTAGCTCAAAGTTGTTATAGTCCTTACTGATACCAATATGGGTTTCGATATCCTCTGGAGTAATTTCCGAGTTTTTAGGAAGTACGAACTGCAGTTTTTCCAGCTCATTGTTAATGCGGCTCAGGTCGGTGCCCAGATATTCCGTCAGCAGAATGGCCGCCTTATGCGAAATACTGTAGCCTTTGGCCTGAAGGTGCTTACGGATCCAATCCGGAACCCGGTCTTCGTACATTGTCTTACTCTCAAAAACGACCCCTTTTTTACAAACGGTCTTGTACAGCGTTTTTCGCTTGTCGATTTTTTTGTACTTGTAGCAAACGACCAGTACCGTAGTAGTTTGGGGATTTTCCGCATACTTCGCCAATTGTTCGATTGTACGGGACAAGTGTTGTGCCTCCTTGACAATGATTACCTGCCTGTCGGCCATCATCGGATAGCGCTTCGCGTTCGATACAATGTCATCGACCGAAACATCCTTTCCATATAAAATCATTTGGTTGAAGCCCTTTTCCTCTTCTTGAAGCA
>JBAUIP010000343.1:0-1789 GCA_049683055.1 Pricia sp. | reverse complement strand
AAGGGCGCATCCAAGAAAAAAATGGACGTTAAGCTCAGGGCCGGCGGTTTTACTTTTTTAGGCTTTAATTTCAAGAAAAAGAAAGTGGAAATCGACGTCTCGGAAGCGGAGAAGGAGGGAGACCGGTTTTTCGTACCCGAGAAAATGTACCGAACCCAGATTGAAAAACAGCTATCCGCATCAATGTCCCTACTCGAAATCGATAATGACACCCTGTTTCTCGACATGATGGCGGTGACAACCAAAAAAGTTCCGGTCAAGCCTAGGGGAACGATGGATTTGGCCCAAAACTATCTACTGGACGGCAAACTGGGAGTGACACCCGATTCCATTTCCATTACCGGTCCGCCCGAAGAAATTGACACCATCTCACAAGTTCGTACCGAAAACACGAATCTGCCCGACCTGACTTCGGATTTTACGGAAGAGGTAGCCCTTTTTAAATCGCCAGAACTGAAGAATACAACCTATTCCGAAAATACCGCGATATTGAGCGGCAAGGTGGTTCGTTTTTCCGAGCGTATCATCGAGGTGCCCATCCAAATCGTCAATCTTCCCGAAAATTTGGAAATCAAGACGTTCCCTGATAAGATTTCCGTAGTCTGCAAGGCCAAAACTGAACGACTAAAGAAACTCAAACCTTCCGATTTTCAGATAACAGGGGACTATGAGACAGTGAAGGATGGAGAATCCAACGAGATGAAGCTGCAATTAAAAAAGAAGCCCGAAGCCCTGCATAGCGCCCGATTGAAAACAGGTGAGGTGGAGTTTATCGTTAAGAAAAAATGAACATTATAGGTCTCACCGGCGGAATCGGTAGTGGCAAGACAACCGTGGCCCGGTTTTTTGAAGATTTAGGCATCCCTGTTTACAATTCGGATGTGCGTGCAAAAGGGCTTATGGAAACCTCGCCGGAGGTCAAAAAGGCTATCGAAAAGCTCTTGGGTTCGGAAGCCTATCAGGGGGAAAGGTTAAACAAAACCTACATTTCCAATCGGGTTTTCAATGACCGTCCATTGTTGGAGCAGCTCAACGGCATCGTACATCCTGCCGTTCGAGCGGATTTTTTGGCCTGGGCAGAAGAACAAAACTCCCCTTACGTCATCCAAGAGGCCGCCGTGATTTTCGAGATCGGTTCGCAGGATTTTTACGATAGCGTAATTCTCGTTACCGCACCCGAAGCCCTTCGAATCGAACGGGTTATGCACCGAGATCCAAAAACTTCCCCCGAAGATATCAGGGCTCGAATCCGCAATCAAATGGACGATTCCGAAAAAATCCAAAGAACGGACATCCATTTGGAAAACATCGATCTCGCCGAAACGGAAGCCCGCATCCTGAAAATTCATCACAAGTTATTGGGTGATAGCTAGTGCATCCCATTTTAACACTTCTGTTAAGGTTTGGTTAAACGCGCCAAATGTTAATGTTAAATCTTTAATTTTATAACCAAGAGTTGCACACATGAATAAGAGGTTGTTTGTGCTGTTGGTGGTGTTGATGAGTCTCTCCCTGATTGGAATTATCCTGGTCCAGGTCTTTTGGATCAAGCAATCGGTAGAGGACAAGGAAGAACAATTTTCCACAACGGTGTCCGAAGTTCTGAATACGGTTTCGGAAAAAATCGAGGAACGGGAACGTAAGGACTACTTCGAGCGATATATTAACATCAAGGATAGTGTCGGTGAGCCCAAGGGCGGGCATCTCAAGGATATTTTCTTTATAGATAAAGACCTAAATTCCAACGAGATACGCTTTTATTCCCATGGTATACTTGAGGAAGATTACA
>JBAUIP010000342.1:0-4665 GCA_049683055.1 Pricia sp. | reverse complement strand
ATCATGACCAGCACTTTTTATCCTGTACACAATAATCGGCACGCCATTAAGGTCGCCTTCTCATCACAGGAATGGTGCGGACAGGTCTACGCCCAATTGAACAATCGGGAACAGTTCGAGGTCATGTCCCATTCCTATTTCGAGGGAGAGGCCGATCAGAATCTAAAGTTGGACAAGACCGTCCTAGAAAACGAACTATGGAACCAGATTCGAATCGATCCAAAAAACCTTCCGGTCGGGGAGCATGAGGTCATCCCTTCCCTGGAATACATCCGTCTAGCACACAAGGATATAAAGTCTTACGCCGCAAGTTTGACTCTAAACGAATCCGACGAAACCAGCACCTACGAAATCAGTTATCCTGAGTTGAAACGGAGCCTGAAAATCGACTTCTCAACAGACTTCCCGCATTCCATCGAGGGGTGGTCCGAAACATCCATGAGCGGCTTCGGGGAAAATGCAAAAGAAATGACCTCGACCGCCACAAAAATAAACACCTTAAAAACCCCGTATTGGCAACAGAACGGAAATAAGGATTTATCTTTGCGCGACAGTTTAGGACTATGATATCCATCGAAGATTTTATCGCCACCCACAAAAACGAAATGCTTGCCACGGCAGTTACCATTGCGGTACTGCTGGTCATTAAATTCGTTACGGATAAGACCATCCGTCGAATCGGGCGTATCAGTGATATCGTAGAGGCGCGGACGAGGCTGATTACCAAATATGCCTCCATTCTGACCACCCTTTTGGGCTTGGGTATCATCTCCTTTATCTGGAGCGTTGACTTTAGGGAGGTCGGGGTCGTGTTCTCTTCCGTTTTCGCCATCATTGGGGTCGCGCTATTCGCCAGTTGGTCCATCTTGAGCAATATTACGGCGGGGGTAATCCTCTTCTTTTCTTTCCCCTTTAAAATTGGGGACCGGGTGAAGATTATGGATAAGGATATCGAGGGGGAAGAACCTTATTTGATAGAGGATATCCGCGCGTTTCACGTTAGCTTGCGAAAAGATAACGGGGAACTGCTGGTCTATCCCAATAATCTGATGATGCAAAAGGCGGTAACCTTGCTTTCCCATCGGGAGGTAGTGAACGAAGAAGTGGTTGCAGAGGAAGTCTCCAAAGTGGAGCTATAACGACCCTTGAAGTCTGCATCATTCGCCAGCAGAATTTCAGTCAAATTGAAATAAAAAAACCGGTGAGCCTCTTAAACCTCGCAAACTTAGTATATTTGAAGGAAGCCATAAGGGCTGCAACCACTAACACCACCATCTATTATGCGTTATTTATGGGGATGTATTTTAGGAATCGTGTTCCTTTTCAATACCACATTCGCCCAAAAGCCCGAGCAACCTTCGTCTTCCGAAATCTATCACTCCCTTCAAAAACTGAACTTTTTGGGGACCGCTTTGTACGTCGCGGCGCATCCGGATGACGAGAATACGCGGCTTATTTCGTACCTATCCAACGGATTGCACGCACGCACCGGCTACCTATCCCTGACCCGCGGCGATGGTGGCCAGAACCTCATCGGTCCCGAATTGCGGGAACTTTTGGGCGTATTGCGTACCCAAGAGTTGCTAGCGGCCCGACGGGTCGACGGCGGGGAGCAGTTTTTTACCCGGGCGAACGACTTTGGATATTCCAAGACTCCCGAGGAGACCCTGGACATTTGGAACAAGGATGCCGTATTGGGCGATGTGGTGTGGGCCATCCGTAAGTTTCGGCCCGATGTCATCGTCAACCGATTTGACCATCGGAGTTCCGGTTCGACCCACGGGCACCATACCGCTTCCGCCATGCTGAGTGTAGAGGCCTTCAATTTGGCCGGGGAGAAATCCGCTTACCCCGAGCAACTGGAATCGACTAATACCTGGCAACCTAAACGACTGTTTTTCAATACCTCGTGGTGGTTCTACGGCAGTGAGGAAGAATTCGAGAAGGCCGATAAATCAAATATGCTGAACGTCGATGTCGGCGAGTACTATCCCATATTGGGCAGTTCGAACAACGAGATTGCGGCATTGGCCAGTAGCCAACACCGTTCCCAAGGTTTTGGGCGGTTGTCCGAGCGAGGCGAGCAGGATGAATATCTCGAACTTTTAAAGGGAGACCTTCCTGAAAATAAGGCTAATATTTTTGGGGGCATTGACACCTCTTGGTCCCGTGTCAAGGGTGGAGAATCAATTGGGGACATCCTTTATGCGGTGGAAAAGGAATTCGATTTTGAAAATCCTACAAAGCACCTTCCCCGATTGCTTGAAGCTTACGGATTATTGCAGAATATCGGCGACGAACATTGGAAGAAAATCAAATCCGAGGAGCTCAAAAACCTAATTGCCGATGTCGCTGGACTCTATCTGGATGCATCCACCGAAACGGCTTCCACTTATCCCGGCGGTCAGGTCGCGGTTTCCATTGAGGCCATCAATCGCAGTGGCGCGGAAATGACCTTGAAATCCATCAAAATTGCCGCTGCCGATGCCTCCCTATCCCCTAGCATCCCCCTTAAAAATAATTTTAAGAAAACCTTTGAGCTCAATTTTGAAGTGCCATCGGGGACGGACTACACCAGTCCCTATTTGCTTAACAAAAAAGGAAGTCTGGGAATGTACGAAGTCTCGGACAAAGACCTCATCGGAAAACCACAAACGCCCCGGGCCTTCCAAGCGGAGTTCGAAATGGACTTCGATGGCACGGGCATCACCTTCGAGATACCTCTGGCCTACCACTTCGCCAAACCGGAGAAAGGGGAATTGTATCAGCCCTTCGAGGTCTTGCCCAAGGCCACCGCGGCATTTTCCGACAAGGTACTGATTTTCGCCGATGGAAAAGCCAAAAAGGTGCCCGTAACCATCACTGCTCAAGCCGATGACGTCAAAGGGGAAATCAGATTGAGCCGTGGCGAGGGATGGACCGTAACCTCAGAGACCCAGGCCTTCGAAATCGCCAACAAAGGCGACCAAAAGACAGTGCTGTTCACCCTTACTCCACCTAACGGTGAAAACGAGAGCTATATTTCTCCCGTTCTCACGGTCGATGGGCAAGAGCTCAAGAAGGAGCTGGTCACTATTGCCTATGACCATATTCCCAATCAATCCGTTTTGCTTCCCGCGGAAGCCAAGACCGTTCGCCTCGACATTCAAAAAGAGGGCGAACAAATCGGGTATATCGTCGGTGCCGGTGACGAAGTGCCCGAAAGCCTGCGGCAAATTGGATACAGGGTCCGGACCATTTCGCCCAGCGCCATCAATGCCGGAAGCCTTGCGGCCTTCGATGCGGTCGTTGTCGGCATCCGTGCGTACAACGTGGTCGACGAGCTGAAATTCAAGCAACGCTTTCTGATGGATTACGTAAAGAACGGTGGTACCTTAATTGTGCAGTACAACACCGCCGGCCGATGGGACAGTCAGTTCGAGAACATTGCGCCCTACCCTTTGACCCTATCCCGCGACCGGGTGACCGATGAAAATTCAGAAGTCAAAATATTGGCCGGGGACCATCCGCTGATGAACTATCCCAATACGATTACACCATCCGATTTTGAGGGCTGGGTTCAGGAAAGGGGACTTTACTTTCCCGATGAATGGGCCCCGGAGTTTACGCCCATCCTATCCATGAAAGACAGCGGCGAATCCGCCAAAAAAGGAAGCCTACTCGTCGCGGAATACGGCGAGGGCCACTACATTTACACGGGACTCAGCTTTTTTAGGGAATTGCCTGCCGGAGTACCGGGAGCGTACAAACTGTTCGCCAATATGTTATCCATAGGAAAAAACAATCCATAATGCCACCAATGCTCGACAAATTCGACTGGAAAAAAGAGTACACTTTGGTACTCGTACTGAACATCATCTATATTCTGGTTTTCAGCTACCTGATGACGGCCTATACTTAAATCGGCACACGCAACTAAATGAGCACACTCGACTGGATCATATTGTCAACCACCCTACTGTTCATCGTGAGCTACGGTGTTTGGCGTACCAAGGGAAGCAAGAATGTCGACGATTATGTTGGCGGTGGGAAAGATGCGCAGTGGTGGACCATCGGGCTATCCGTCATGGCGACCCAGGCGAGTGCCATTACCTTTCTCTCCACCCCGGGCCAGGCCTTTCACGATGGATTGGGTTTCGTACAATTCTATTTCGGGCTTCCCATTGCGATGGTCATCATCTGTCTGGTGTTCGTACCACTATACCATCGGCTCAAGGTCTATACCGCCTACGAATTTTTGGAGGACAGATTTGATTTGAAGACCCGTTCGCTGGCGGCCATCCTATTTTTGATACAGAGGGGATTGGCCGCGGGCATTACCATTTTTGCCCCTTCTATTATTTTGTCAGCGGTGTTGGGTTGGGATTTACGCACCCTGAACATTATTATCGGGGTGCTCGTTATCATCTATACCGTATCCGGTGGAACCAAAGCGGTCAGCGTGACCCAAAAGCAGCAGATGTTCGTCATCATGACCGGCATGTTCGTTACTTTTTTTTACATTTTGGGTTATCTCCCCGCGGATATTGATTTCGGTAAGGCCCTGAAAATAGCGGGTGCCAGCAACAAACTGCAAATCCTTGATTTCAGTTTGGATACCAGCAGCCGCTACACTTTTTGGAGCGGTATCACCGGCGGATTGTTCTTGGCCTTGGCCTATTTCGG
>JBAUIP010000341.1:0-3894 GCA_049683055.1 Pricia sp. | reverse complement strand
CGAGGAAATTTTTAAAAAATCGAACTACAAGCCTGAGAAGTAGTAGGGATTAAAAGTGAAATAAAACGAAAATGAAAGAACTCCATACATCGGAAATAACTTTAAAAGTAGGTCTTGACGAAAATCGCGTGCCCGAAAAGCTGACCTGGTCAGCGCAGGATGGTGGCATCGACAACGAAGAAGCCAAGGCCATGCTGTTGTCGGTGTGGGACAGCAAAAACCAAGAATCCTTAAAAATCGACTTGTGGACGAAGGATATGCCGGTCGAAGAGATGAAAATCTTCTTTCACCAAACCTTGGTTTCCCTGTCGGACACTTTTATGAAGGCCACCCAAGATGAAAAAATGACCGCTACGATGAAGGATTTTTGTGCTTATTTTGCGGAGAAATTGGAGTTGAAGGGGTAGAATTAATGAACTCAAGACTAATTCAATTACCCATCTTAACCGTAATCGGCCACCCTTCAAATTGCTCCGCATCCGGTTCGGTGACATCGACATAACGCGGCCAGCATTCGAAGGTAGCCGTATTATCTTTTTTGTTGAACCGAATCAGTCCGTAGCCGCCTCCTTTGGAGGGGCTCTCTGGATTGACGTAGGCCATCATGCTAATTTTGTTGTTGAAACCGTCGAGGTAATCACCGGTCCACGGTAGGGAGGTATCGGGATTTGGGTTCGCACCGGCCTCTTCATCTTCGGGCCACCACCATCGGCTGTAATAATCATTGACAATGGCGGGTACAACAAAGGCCCATGGACCATCGCGGAATTCGTCGATGCCTTGTTTGATGACCGTGGCCAGATGCTGATCACCGGCGATGTGAATGGCACCCGCTTTTTCGATCAGTTTCAGGGCTTCGTCGCGACCGGTTTGTGGCCAGCCGTTGCTGTCAAGATCGGCGTGCAGGCGATTGTCCAAACTACCATGAATATGAGCCCCGCCACAAAATCCGGTTTGGGATAAAACTACCTTAAGGGCATCGGGATTTTGGCCGCCCCATTCATCCAAGAATTCCAATTGCCGTTTGCCCAACAGGGTTAGGCCCGGCAAATCGATTGAGGCCGGGTCGTAATCGGGATTGCGGATATGGTCGGGCCGAGGACCCTGCTGCGGAATCTTCCCTTCGGGGCCGGATTTGAACTTGCGGTCTTCCAAGATGGCGAAATCCACCCCGCCCAGCATTAGATTGGTGTAATAAACGCCGATACCCTGTTTGACCGGGGTAGGGTCGTAAGGGTCGGGCAAGTGAGCGGTCTGGCAACGTTCGACCATCTTCACATATTCCGGATGATAGGTATAGCCCCCATCGGGCCCACCCTGGGAGGTCGATACCTTACCGCTTTCGCCCCATAGGTTGCCCTGCCCGATATCATGGTCATCGGGAATGGTGATGGCGGGCCGGTCGCGAAAGGTTTCCCTGAATTGTAATCCGAATTTCAGCCAGGCGGCCGTATGCTCTGTATGGTCGTAAGATTGGTCACCGGCGAAGAAAATCAGATCGGGATTCTGATGGTTGATATTCCGCACGTAGTTCTCCCGCATCCCACGGTCTTGATTGGAATTGCAGGATAGGGCGGCCATAACAATTTCATTCTTGTCCACCGGATTTTTACGGATTAATCCCTCGAACTGAGCACTCTCCCCATGGCGGATACGGTATTTCAAATTCTTGGAATCATCCCATGGCTCGACCCTGAAAAGGGCGGACCATCCGAGGTCGTTTACCTGCTGTTTTTGGATTTCCTTCCATTCTCCATCCTCCTCAATTTCCAGACGCACATCACGGGTTTCCTTTGGATATAATGGATACAATTGGGCGGTCAGCTTCAAAGTTTTTTTGGAAACGGTATAAATTCCGAAGGCTACCACGCTGTCGCGGTCGACTTTTAAATTGATGATTTCATTATCGCCCCGGTTCCACCAGTCGTTGATGGCAAGTTTATCTACGTTGTCGAACGGGGCAATGACCGGTGGGGTCTGGCCGTTCATCACTTCGATAAAGCATAGGGTGAGGGCTACCAGTAAGGTCTTTATATTTTTTTTCATGGTATGTTTTTAAGTATCGAACGGAAATTGAATTTTTTCGGATGGATTAAATATAAGGTATTATCCAATTCCCTAAAATGGAAAGCGAAAAACGGGGATGGGGGATGAATTTTGGTTGTTTAATCTAAAGCGGTTCAATTCCCCTGGATTCAACCCCGGAAAGGTGAATAAGGTTCTACCCTGAAGTTTAACACCCTTAATTTGGTAATTTTTAAATTGATCTACACCGAAACGGGATGAAGACGTTACTTTCCGGAAAACCTTTCGGCTATTCACCCAATTTTATCCCCTTTTTTCGAAAAACTGGCCGTTGATTTCTTCAATGAAATCCAAAACCTGGACACGCCCGATACCCTTGGCCGAGGAGGTTACAAAATAAGATGGCGCCTCTTGCCAGACGCCGGAGAGCAATTGTTCGATATAGGCATCTACCTGCCGTTCAAGTGCCTTGGGTTTCAATTTATCCGCTTTTGTAAATATAATTGAAAAAGGAATCGCGTTTTCCCCCAGCCATTCCATAAACTCCAAATCGATTTTTTGGGGTTCGTGGCGGATATCGACCAACACGAAAGCGCAGACCAACTGCTTGCGCTGGGCGAAATAGTCGGTAATATATTTCTGGAAGGTCTTTTTGCTTTTCTTGGATACCCTTGCGTAACCATACCCCGGTAAATCGACCAAAAACCAGTTGTCATTGATTTTGAAGTGGTTGATGAGCTGTGTCTTACCGGGTCGGCCAGAGGTTTTGGCGAGGCTTTTCCGATCGGTTAGCATGTTGATGAGAGAGGATTTCCCCACGTTGGATCGGCCGATAAAGGCGTACTCGGGAAGTGGCTCGGTCGGACATTTGGCTACATCGGTGTTACTGATGACGAAGTTGGCGGATTTGATTTTCAAAACCCTCTTTTATCCAACCACTTGTCCAAATTCGCATTGAACTCCTTCGGATGTTCCATCATTGGGGCGTGTCCGCATTTATCGATCCAGAACAGTTCGGAATCCGGAAGCAGCTCGTGAAAAAGGTCGGCCACATCGGGCGGGGTTACGGTATCGTTCTTTCCCCAAATGATACAGGTAGGGGTGTTCATCGAAGGTAGGTCATCGGCCATGTTATGGCGGATGGCGCTTTTGGCGATGGCCAAGGTCTTGACAATTTTGTTCCTGTCATTGACCGTGGCGAAGACCTCGTCCACGATTTCCTTAGTAGCGACTGCTGGGTCGTAGAACACGTTTTCCGCTTTCTTTTTGATGAAGTCGTAGTCCCCTCGGCGCGGGTATCCATCGCCCATGGCACTTTCGTAGAGTCCCGAACTTCCCGTTATGACTAGGGCCTTGACCATTTCGGGATACAATTTGGTGTGCAGTAATCCGATATGGCCACCTAACGAATTTCCCAACAAGATAACATCCTTTAATTCCTTGAACTCGATAAAACGTTCCAAGAACTTGGCAAACTGTTTGACATTGGTCTTGAGCATCGACATCCCATAAATAGGAAGTTCGGGTACCAACACCTTATAGCCCTCTTTCGGAAAATGGCTGGTCACCCCATGGAAGTTGCTTAGGCCGCCCATAAGACCGTGCAGTATGATAATGGGGGTACCTTCGCCGGTCTCTATGTATCGGTATTTTCCGTCCTCAATCAGTTTTTCTTCCATAAATGGCTAGCTATCGTTGCGCCAAATATAGGTAATTCGGCCTTATGCTTGCTTCAATCTGCTTTTCCCACTTAAATACACTCGCGGCATCCTTCTGTTCTCCGTCCATCCACACAAAATTCCATCCCAAAACTCCACAATTTATTAACAATGTGGTAATTTGTGGTAAAATGTGGTAATAAAATGCTTA
>JBAUIP010000340.1:0-3186 GCA_049683055.1 Pricia sp. | reverse complement strand
GTGTAAAAGCCGCTGCCGCTGACCTCACCGTGGTCATACGATTCTGGTGAGAGCAGGCTGGTGCGCCAAAGTCCATCTTCCGGCTGTAGTTGCTTGATTTTGGCCGCCATTTCTTTGTAAAGGTTCACGTAAAAATCCCGATGTTTATAGTCCTCGGGCATATCCTCCAGTATGAGCGCCAATCCGCCCAGGACCCATCCGTTACCCCGGGACCAGAAAATTTTTTTTCCGTTCTCTTCCTTTTCATCGTCCGCATTGCCTTTCCATACAAATCGGGTATCCCGCGCGAAGAGATTTTCATCTTTATCATACAACAAGTCATAGGTTTCCATGTAGAATTTATGCATGGTATCTAGGTGCTTCATTTCATTTTTGTAATCCGCATATAAGGTGATGACCGGCGGTGCCATAAAAAGCGCGTCGCACCACCACCAGAGAATGCTTTTAGTTTCATCCTTCTCGGAACCGTCGCTCCATTTATTGGGCTCGTAAAGATGCTTTTGTAAAAACTCGGTCGTCGGTTCAAGATCGACTACGTTTTTCCGGTTATCGTTCATTTCCAGATACAGATAGCTGTACGAAATGGCCACGTCATCGGCGTGATACAACCGGTCATAGGTCTCCCAATCGTTGCGATATCCGTTATTTTTGAGAGCCGCTAGAAATATTTGGTTATCGGTTGCCAAGTGTGCCCGGGATACACCCACGTAATAGGCTCCGTTGGTCCAGTCCGTAGGTGCCACCGCAAAAATGGGATGTTGCTCTTGCCATTCCATCGCCCGTACCATGGCGTTTTCGATGGATGTGACATCCAATTCTTGGGCTTGTATCGGAGCTTGAACAAAAAAACAGCACAATAGAGCCCGAAGGCCACTTTTGAAAATACCTGCGAAGAACGATTGGGATGCTGTAGTTTTTGTAAATAGGATAGTTTTCATAGAATGGATTTAGTTCGTTCGGTTATTTTTTCAACTGGAATTTTCCGGAAACGCCTTCTGCAGATGAGGTTCCTAAAGTTACGGTATAATCGCCTGCTTCCAATATTTTTTCCATGGCGATACCGGTGAATTCAAGCATTTCCGGCTTAATGGTAAAACTGACCGTTTTTGTTTCCCCCGGATCAAGTTCGATTTTTTCAAACCCTTTGAGCTCCTTGTCAGGTCGGGTCACCTGTCCGATTTCATCCTTGATGTAAAGCTGAACGACCTCCTTCGCTTTTAGCTTTCCATCGTTCGTTACTTCGACAGATGCTTCAATCCCGGAGTTTGGGTATATTGTATTCGCGGACAGCTTCAGGTTGTCGTATTTGAAATCCACATAGCTTAATCCAAAACCGAAGGGATACAGAGGTCCTTCTTCAAGAAAAAGATATTCCTTTTTTTTGTTTATCCCCTTTCCACTATAATGAATGGGGAGCTGCCCGATATTCCTAGGTACGGTAACGGGTAATTTTCCGGAAGGTACCGCCTCCCCAAAAATCATTTTGGCCAAAGAGGCATCACCGAATTCGCTCAAATCCCATCCGTCCAAAATAGCGTCCGCTTGTTCGGCGATGGTATTAATGGCCAAGGTGCGGCGGTGTTTCAAAACGACAATGACCGGTTTCCCCAAAGCCTTTACCCGGGTAATCAGTTCGTCTTGCGGACCCAAAGGTTCGATGGTCGCGCGATCGCCCAAAGCGCCATTAAAGAAAGCCTCTTTGGCCGTGAATTCATCCCCGCCCAAAAAAAGAATACTGACATCCGCTTTTTCTGCGATTTCTATGAGTTTATCCACTTCGGAGCCGTCGTATTCCAACAGCTTCGGTACACTATTGTTTTCGTCGGTGAGCTTAAAACCCTGGTCGGCCAAAAATGTAATGCCGTCCCCACTGACCGATTCAAAATCCGCCTTGGTATTTTCTCCCACCAAGGGCCCGAGAAGAGCAATCGTTCGTTGGCTCTGCTTTTCTAGAGGAAGGGTGTTGTTTTCATTTTTAAGGAGGATGATGGACTCCAAATCCGATTCTCGCGCGAGTTCTAAAGATGCCTCCGACCGAACTATCTCCTCAGTCTTCTTTAAATCGATATAAGGATTTTCAAATAGTCCCAGTATCATCTTGGTGCGCAGCACCCTTCCGGCAGAACGGTCTATCAACGGTAGCAAATCGGGATTTTCCTTTGCCATTTCCGGTAATAGAACATAGGCCTCATCGCTATATAAATCAACATCCATCCCAGCTTCAAGACCCAATCGGGCCGCATCCTCTGGGGTTTCGGCCACATTCATGAAAAAATAAAGCCGTGCGATATCGTTGGCATCGGAAACCACGTAACCTTCAAAACCCCACTGGTCGCGCAGCACTTCGGTCAGCAACCATGGGTTGGCATGACTGGCGATTCCGTTCAGGTCACCATGCGAGGCCATGATACCCAATGTCCTAGCGTCTTCCACGGCGGCTTTAAAGGGTGGGAATATTTCATCGATCAGTGTTCTCTCCGAGATTTCTATCGCTGCAAAATTGGTGCCGCCTAAAACCTGGCCATATCCGGCAAAGTGTTTCGTTACCGCACCGATATGGGTGCCATTGCCCAATCCTTCATAGTCCCCTTGTACCCCGGTAACCGCACTGGTCACCATTTGGGTCGTCAAATAGGTATCCTCCCCAAACGCCTCGCTCATTCGACCGAAACGCGGATCACGTACGAGATCCGCCTCGGGAGAGTGACACATGTGCATCCCCCTAAAACGGGCTTCCTGCCCTACTACATCCCAAATGCGGTGTACCAGTTCGGGATTGAAGGTGGCGGCGGAGTTGATGGGCCTACCGAACTTCGTACATCCTTCGGCGTCCACACCATTGTAGGATTCCGTGACGAACAGGGCGGGAATGCCCCATCGGTTGTTTTCGATGATGTATTTCTGCAGCTGGTTGTTCAGATCGGCGGCACGGACGGGTTCCAAATGTTCTCCGGGATTTTTAATGCCAGCGATTCCGAATTCCAACCGGCTTTTTATGTCGTCAGGCAGAATTATCTTATCCTTATCACTGAACTCGATGCCCTGATTGGCATGGAAAATTCGCATCTGGGCCACTTTTTCCTTGACCGACATCTTGGAAAGCAGGTCGTCTACCCTTTCTTCGATGGGCAGTGACGCATTTCTGTATTTATCGTTCTTGGACTGCGCGTGTAGGCTGGTAATCGT
>JBAUIP010000339.1:0-7510 GCA_049683055.1 Pricia sp. | reverse complement strand
GCACCGTTGTTTTCCACTATTTTAATGTTGGCCGTTCCTGCCGTGATTGCAGGCTGCTCAGAAATTGTTTTGTGTTCTCCGCCGGACAAGCAGGGGCAACTAAATCCCGCGATTTTGTATACCGCCGATTTGTGCGGGGTGTCCAAAATTATTAAGATAGGAGGTATACAGGCGGTGGCCGGAATGACCTTTGGCACCGAAAGCGTTCCCCGGGTCTACAAAATTTTCGGTCCCGGTAACCAATATGTAACCGTTGCCAAGCAGATTGCAACAAAATATGGAGTAGCCATCGACATGCCCGCGGGTCCCAGTGAACTTCTAGTCGTAGCCGATGATACTGCCAACGCCGCTTTCGTGGCCTCGGATTTGTTGAGCCAAGCGGAGCACGGAGTGGACAGTCAAGTGATATTGGTGTCCACTTCGAAGCAGTTGATAGATGCTGTAGAAAAAGAGGTGGAGCAACAAATTGAAGAATTACCGCGCAAACAAATCGCCCAAATAGCGATTGACAACAGCAAACTAATTTACGTAAAGGATGACCAAACCGCCATCGACCTGATTAACGAATATGCCCCGGAGCATTATATCGTCTGCGTCAAAAATGAGGATTTCTACATTGAAAACACCCAAAACGCCGGCTCCGTTTTTATCGGCAACTATACCCCCGAAAGCGCGGGAGATTATGCTTCTGGAACGAACCACACCCTACCGACCAATGGATACGCCAAGCAATACAGCGGTGTCAATTTGGACAGTTTTATGAAAAGCATGACCTTTCAAAAAATAACCGAAGAGGGCCTTCAAAAAATCGGAAATGCCGTCGAACTCATGGCAGATGCCGAAGGATTGCAAGCGCATAAAAATGCGGTGACGCTAAGGTTGAAAAGTCTAAGTAAAAACAAATGAAAGATTTTAACCTAGAAAAGATAACAAGGGAAAACGTCAAAGGCCTAGAGCCTTACGCTTCCGCCCGCGATGAATATATATCCGACGGCTCGGAAATGACGTTTTTGGATGCCAATGAAAATCCCTTCGAAAATGGTGTCAATCGCTATCCCGACCCACAGCAGCGCGCTTTGAAGTCCGCATTATCGCAACGTAAGGGAGTTCCTGTCGAAAACCTGCTCTTAGGCAATGGTAGCGACGAGGTTTTAGACCTCATTTTGAGGGTGTTCTGTGAGCCGAAAGTCGACAATGTGATAACACTTCCCCCAACGTATGGGATGTACAAAGTGCTTGCCGCCATCAATAATATCGAAAATCGGGAAGTTTTATTGACTGAAAATTTTCAGCCCGATGTCAAGGAAATTCTGGCACTGGCGGATCAAAACTCCAAATTATTGTTTTTATGTTCACCTAACAATCCGACCGGAAACAGTATTTCAGAGGAGAAAATCATCCTGCTGTTGGAAAATTTCAAGGGTTTGGTGGTCATCGACGAAGCCTACGTTGATTTTTCAAGTAAGGAAAGCTGGTTATCAAGATTGGAACAATATCCGAATTTAATCATTACCCAAACACTATCGAAGGCCTACGGAATGGCGGGCATCCGCTTGGGAATCTGTATCGCATCCACAGACATTATATCCCTTTTAAATAAGATCAAACCCCCCTACAATATTAACGAACTGACCCAGAACCACGCGCTGAAACGTTTGGAAAGCGTATCTAGGATTCGCTTGGAAATTTCAGAAATTTTAAGTCAGAAAAAGCTGATATCAAAGGTGTTGTTGCAGGTCAACTTTATTGAAAAAATATATCCTTCGGATGCTAATTTTATTCTTGTCAAGGTCGACAATGCCAATAAAAGGTACGACGAACTGCTCAAAAAGGGGATAGTTACCAGAAATCGCAGCAATCAACCGCTATGCGAAAATACTTTACGTTTCACCATCGGAACGCCGGAGGAGAACATCAAATTGGTCATGGCCCTGAAGGAACTGGGATAGGAAATGAGATATACGCCGAGAAACAACCATTGCTCTGGTAAGTAGCACCCAAACCCAGAGGCAGCTTATGAAACGGAGAAAAGCAAATAGATTTGTAACATGAAAATCGAAGAGAAGGAAAATTCCAGCAAAAAAGACCCTACTTCAAACGGAAGCGGTCAGAAAGTCCTCTTTATCGATCGTGACGGTACGCTCATTATGGAAACAGTGGACGAGCAAATCGATGCCTTCGAAAAAATGATATTCTACCCCAAGGCGTTTACCTATCTAGGAAAAATCGCCCGGGAATTGGATTACGAACTAGTGATGATTACCAATCAAGATGGGCTGGGTACGGATGCCTTTCCGGAAGATACTTTTTGGCCCGTTCATAATTTTATCATGAAGTCTTTTGAGAACGAAGGGGTTGAATTCGACAACGTCTTATTGGACAGGACCTTTCCGCATGAGAACGCCAATACCCGAAAACCGGGTACGGGACTGCTGACGGAGTATTTTTCCGAGGCGTACGACCTGACCGGCTCCTACGTCATCGGCGACCGCCTGACAGACATGGAACTGGCCAAAAACTTAGGTTCCAAAGGAATTTTTATCAACGATAATACGAATCTAGGTGCTGGCGAAATCACGGTAGAAAGGTCAGCTTTGGATACTGTCATAGCACTCGAAAATAACGACTGGGAAGCCATTTACGAGTTCTTGAAATTGAATAGCCGAACGGCGAGTATCAAGCGAAAGACCAATGAAACGGACATCCATATTAAACTGAACCTCGACGGAACAGGCCAAAGTGATATCAGAACGGGCTTGGCTTTTTTCGACCATATGCTAGATCAGCTAGCCCGACACGGCCAAATGGATTTGGATATTAAGGTCGACGGCGATCTCGAAGTAGACGAGCACCACACCATAGAGGACACGGCCATTGCCCTTGGCGCGGTCTTCCACACGGCCCTAAACCAAAAACTGGGCATCGAACGCTACGGCTTTTGCCTTCCGATGGACGATTGCCTGGCCCAGGTCGCCATCGATTTTGGTGGCCGAAACTGGCTGGTCTGGGAGGCGGATTTCCAAAGGGAAAAAGTGGGCGATATGCCAACGGAAATGTTTCATCATTTCTTCAAATCTTTTTCCGACAGCGCCAAGGCCAATCTGAACATCAAGGCCGAGGGCACGAACGAACACCATAAAATCGAGGCGATTTTTAAAGCTTTTGCGAAAGCGATTAAAATGGCGGTAAAAAGAGATGTAGAGAAGATGGTCTTGCCGAGTACAAAGGGAATGTTATGAAAATTGTAATTATAAACTATGGTGCCGGAAACATTCAGAGCATTAAATTCGCGATTCAGCGATTGGGCCTTGAAGCCGTTTTGAGCGATAATGCCGACGAAATCCGGTCGGCCGATAAGGTGATTTTCCCCGGCGTCGGCGAGGCCAGTAGTGCTATGGCAAAATTGAGAGCTAGCGGGTTAGACAAGACTATTCCAAAGTTGAAACAGCCGGTACTCGGTATTTGTCTTGGTATGCAGCTGATGTGCAACTCCTCCGAGGAGGGCAATACCCAGGGTCTTAGGATTTTTGATGTAGAGGTAATCCGTTTCAACGCTTCAAAGCTTGTTACGGGCAACGCCTTTAAAATTCCGCAAATCGGATGGAACCAGATTTCGAACCTGAAATCCGTTCTTTTCAATGATATAGCTGAAAAAGAGCATGTTTATTTAGTACATAGCTACTACGCGCCCCTTTGCAAGGAAACCATAGCGGAATCGGACTATGGAATTCGGTATAGCGCCGCCTTGGGAAAGGAAAACTTTTACGGCACGCAGTTTCACCCCGAGAAAAGCAGCGACGTGGGCGAAAAAATTCTGAAAAACTTTCTTGAGACACCATGAGAATTATTCCCGCAATAGATATCATCGATGGTAAATGCGTACGGCTATCAATGGGCGATTACACCACGAAAAAGATTTACAACGAAAATCCTTTGGAGGTCGCAAAGCAGTTCGAGGCCCACGGGATTAAATTCCTACACTTGGTCGATTTGGATGGAGCGAAATCCAAACACATTGTCAACCATCAGGTTTTGGAACGGATAGCCACCCAAACCGGACTAAAAATCGATTTTGGGGGAGGGCTAAAGACTGACGAAGACCTTCGCATCGCTTTTGAAAGTGGCGCGAACCAGATTACAGGAGGAAGCGTTGCCGTAAAGAACAGGGACGTTTTTTTAGGATGGCTTATAAAGTACGGCCCGGAAAAAATCATCCTCGGTGCCGATGCCAAGGATGAAAAAGTAGCGGTTTCCGGCTGGCAGGAAGAATCATCGGAAGAATTGGTTCCTTTTATCAAATCCTATCAGGAAAAAGGGATGCGATACGTAATTTGCACGGATATTTCTAAAGACGGGATGCTTGAAGGGCCATCCTTCGACCTTTATGAACGGATTTTAGAGGAGTTTCCGGAAATAAGCTTAATTGCCTCCGGTGGAATCTCAGCTTTCGACGAACTTCCCGAATTGGCCGAAATGGGATGCGAAGGCGTCATCATCGGCAAGGCGATTTACGAAAATCGAATCGGTCTAAAGCAGTTGGAAAATTATATATTGGAAAGTGCCCAGTAATGGGTATTAAGTACAAAGTCGAAACCTAGGTCTAAATTGCCCATAACGGAATACTCAATAAAATACTAGGTCAACACTATAGATTATGCTAGCCAAAAGAGTTATTCCCTGTCTGGATATCAAAGACGGCCGAACGGTCAAGGGTGTCAATTTTGTGGACCTCCGGGATGCCGGAGACCCGGTCGAACTTGCTGAAATCTATAGTAGGGAAGGGGCCGACGAACTTGTTTTCCTGGACATCTCGGCCACCGAGCAAAAGAGGAAGACCTTGGCCGATCTAGTGTATCGCGTGGCCGAACGGGTCAGCATCCCTTTTACGGTAGGCGGAGGTATTTCATCCGTTGAAGATGTGGACATCCTATTGCAGAATGGGGCGGACAAGGTTTCCATCAACTCCTCGGCTGTAAAAAATCCCCAGTTAATTAATGATTTGGCCGCTAAATTTGGCTCGCAGTGTATCGTTGTGGCCATTGACGCCAAACAGATCAAGGGGGAATGGGTGGTTCATCTGGTCGGGGGCAAAGTTCCTACCGAACGCAAACTCTTCGAATGGGCGAAAGAGGTAGAGCAGCGGGGAGCGGGGGAAATTCTATTTACCTCCATGGACCATGACGGAACTAAAAACGGATTTGCCAATGAGGCCCTGGCCCGGTTGTCGAGTGAATTGAACATTCCGATAATCGCATCCGGTGGGGCCGGAAACATCCAGCATTTTAGGGATACCTTTATCGAAGGAAAATCCGATGCCGCCCTGGCCGCCAGTGTTTTTCATTTTAAGGAAATTGGCATATCGGATTTAAAATCCGCTTTACTGGAGAAGGGAATACCGATGAGGATGTAAGGAATCGGCGACTGCAGAAATAAAGTGATTCCAGAAAATTGAAAATAGTTATATGAAAATAGATTTCGACAAAAATTCGGATGGCCTAGTGCCGGCCATCATTCAAGATGCCACGACCCGAAACGTCCTGATGCTAGGCTATATGAACGAGGATGCTGTCAAAAGGACCCAAGAGACAAAAAAAGTCACTTTTTTCAGCCGTTCGAAACAGCGATTGTGGACAAAAGGGGAGGAGAGCGGTAATTTCTTGAACCTGGTGGACATAAAGAACGATTGCGACAAGGATACTCTCCTAATCTCGGTGCATCCCGAGGGGCCGACCTGCCACACCGGAAGCGACACTTGTTGGAACGAAGAAAACACCTCCAATTTCGGATTTTTTTCCCATTTGGAAGAGGTCATCGAACAACGCCGAACCGCAGCCGATGGCAGAACCTCCTACGTAGCCTCCCTTTTCGAAAAAGGTATTAATAAAATCGCCCAAAAAGTAGGGGAAGAGGCCGTGGAGACCGTTATCGAAGCAAAAGATGACAACGACGAACTTTTCCTCAACGAAAGTGCCGATTTGCTTTTCCACTATTTGATATTGCTTCAGGCCAAAGGTTTTAGTCTAGTTGATATCGAAGAAACCTTACGGGGAAGGGAAAAAAAGTAAAAGCATTGGTTTGCCTTTAAAAACTAATCAGCTATTATTCTGAAGGTGGATGTATGTTTTTCGCAATAGGTTCTTTTGCCATCGGAAAGACCCTAAAAAAGGTAATGCTCCTCCACATCCATTCCAACGGCCCGTATTTAAATCGCTGCAACCACCATTGGCTCGTCCAAACCTGTAGGATGATGATCAACAGCCCGATTCCGAACGTATACAGTACCCTCAGCTCACCGATAAGGCCAAGGCCCCAGCCAAAGAGCAACCAGGTGCCGATTAGGCTTTGCGCCACATAATTGGTCAAGGCCATCATGCCGTAAGGAGCCAGTTTTGACAACCATTTTTCAGGTTTCGCCTTGCGGTATAGCATAATGAACAATGCAATATATATGAAGGTCAGGGCCGTGTTGGCCACATCCATAGCGGTTAATCCGAGCATCGCGGTCCAGTTATCGAAGGCCATATTTTCCCCTAAGCTCATAAAGGCCAGCGCCGTGAGAACCGTAGCGATTACGAAGGTTACGATGCTGCCAATCAGTACGCGCTTGGTGAAGCGTTTTTCTTCCCGAAACTTTTTGAAATAGGCAGAACGGCCAATATAAAGTCCGATTAGGAAGAAGGCAAAGGTAAAATAGCCCCTTCCGAAGAACCCGAACTGGAATTCCAGTTTCATTTGATGACCGTCGACGGCGTTCGTGCGGAAAACATCCCCGATACTTCCGTTTTTTAGGATATCGTAGTATTCGCTGACCCCTGCGGCCTCCGGTCCGAATTCCACCGGGCCGCCCCAGATACTATCCCCTTTGGTAAGATAAAAAACGACGTATCTGCCCAGACCCAAAAAAAGCAGGGCCGAAAAAGCCAGTATATACTTGGATTCCATTTTGTAAAAAGGCACGAGCAGCACCCCAAGAATCGCATAAATGGTCAGAATATCACCGCGATAAAATAGACTGTGTACATATCCGATAAGCAATAGAATGAAAAGACGCCATAGAAATCGGGGTGCGAAATTGGTGCCGCGCTTCGCCCCATTATCCATTTGGATAAAAAAGCTGAGTCCGAACAAAAATGAAAACAAGGCAATAAACTTACCCCTTAAAAAGAAGTAAATCAAGCCATCGATGATGTTGTCGACCATGCCAGGATGCACCGCTTCGTTAAAACTGGCCGGCGCTGGCGCCCCGATATAGTTTTCCACAAAATGGCAGATTACGATGCCAGCCAAAGCAAAACCACGTAGGGAATCGATGATTTCTATTCGTTGGGAGGGCGTCGATTGCATTTATTGCGGGTGGTTGTGGCTGAATATGAGTGTAATATAGTAAAAAGTTACGTTCATGCGCCGTTTCTTAAGCCTTAAAATTATTTGTTTACGTTACCTGCGTTTAAGGCCTTATTACCTAATTTCGGGACGTATAGAAATCGAAATTGCCCAATGAGTTCAGAGA
>JBAUIP010000338.1:0-7065 GCA_049683055.1 Pricia sp. | reverse complement strand
GGTCAAAACGGTACCAAAAATTTTCTTCAAATCCATAGATCCAAAAATAGGAAAAAAGCGGATAGGTTGTTGGAATAGTATATGAACTTGGCTGTCGCCAGGGATTAAGGACTAGTCGACCTGTAAGATACCTATTGAATATCCGATAAAATCCCATTTGTATCGCCAAACTGTTTTTGATTTGCTTTCCGTTAATCGATGCTTTTTTACCCTTCGACCGAAGCTGTGTCGATTACCGAATTTAAGGTGTTCTTCAACGAATCAAGACCCTGAAAAACAAGGTCTAACGCGTTCTATTAATATATAAAACGCAAGTCATGAAAACCATCGCCACTTTAATTTTTGTTCTTTTTATCGGAGTTTCCGCCCAAGCCCAAACTGCTACTGAAAATGTCAAAGTCGATGTCATTGAAATGAATATCGTCACCGAAACTTCTTTTGACGATATCGTTCTTGAAAACACTACCGAAGTGGCCCGGTTGTACAAGCGAACTCACACTAGGGTCAAAAAGGAACTGACTTTTACTACCAAGGCCAACCGCGCGAAAATGGCCTAATGGGTCCGATTAAAAGTAAATCCACTCGATAAGCGGTTTCCATACCCCAATCCTTTTACCGAACATTTTTAACCATTGACCGGAATTAATTTCATTCACCGAAAAACATTGGTTTTCAACGGATAAGCTCGAAATACAGGCTTGTTCCCCGTTATCTTTATATAACCCAAATGTACGTTATGAAAGCTATTATAATCTTGCTAACAGTTCTAACCTTCGGAGCCACGGCTCTGGCCAACACCGAAACCGATGATAAAATTGATGGTATTGAAATGGGTATTGTTTTGGTTGGTAGCACTGACCGTATTGACAATACTGCGCAAATTGAAGTGGATACCGAGAACTGTGTAGCAAGACTTTACAAGTTCCAAAACAGTCGGGTCAAAAAGGCCCTGACCTTTACGACCAAGCGTACACGGGCTAAATTGGTGTAGTGTCATGCTTTTAGCGATACTTTCCACCTTAACAGCTTTGGTGCTTTGCCATCTAATGCTATTTCCTAAAACTAAAGGCGTAGTAAGACCGTTGAAATCACAGGCGGAAAAGAAAACGATGCTCCGTCCGTTCAAGTCTCGATGGCGGCGTAAAAACTAAAAGTTCGAAAAGATTTCCTGAAGTACGGACCCGATTACTTCTGCTTCTTGTACTTGTTGATCTCGTCCTGTAGTTGACGGCTGATTTTCTGCTCCCTTTCCAAGGCCCTTCGCCGGTGATCCTCGTATTCCGTTTCCAGTTCCGAAAGATTGGTCTTGGCCTCTTGGGTCAAATAGTTACTATTGCGGAATTTGTAGATAAAGAATAGCAACAGTACTAAAAGGGAAGCGATTATCGTCCACAAAATGGCGTTGTAAGTACCCTTGGATACATCTATCCCTAAAAAGGACATATTGTCTTTCTCTTCGGTAACGGCGGCCAGGCTATTGGTCGTGTCCTCCAATTTTTTCTCCAATGAGGCGATGGTCGATTCGTTACCTGCTATTGTTGCCTTGAGTTCCGCAGCGCGGGTATTGAATCCGCTCAAGGTATCCATCACGTTGGCGCGGAGCTTATCCAAAGAAATCGTACGGACAACCTCATATCGCTTTCCATCGGCCCGGTAGTTCCCCGATTTGTCGAATACGAACTCGAATTGGCTGTCCACGGAACCTTTTTCCAATGACAGTTCTTCTTCGTCTTCCTGAGCTTGCGCCGATTGTAGGTTGAAGGTCAGCAAGGCCGCTACAATCAAAAGTAGTCTAAAAGCATTCATGTTCGTTCGGGTCTTTACGAATCCGTCCATGCGGGTTCTTGATTTGCTATGAGGCGACTAAAGTAATTCAATATTATCAATGACGAAAAAAATTTGCGGATAAGCTTTGGTTTTTGGGCTATTGAGGGGGAATTGATTCAGCCATAAATGGTGAAGAATGAATGACTCGGAAAGGTTAGGTATAAAAAAACGCCCGGTTAAGGGCGCTTTTTGACAGGTCGAATCAATATTGATATTACTGAAAAATCAAACGTTCCCGTTCCCCATCTTCGTTCAACAAAGTGATGACGGTTCTTTCGTATCTTGAAATACCTTCGAAAAGGTTGCTGGCCTCTTCGATATTGTTGATTTCCTCGTCATCTAAGGCGAGCAGTATCTTTTCATCAAATCCATAGTCTTTATATCTTTCTGGTACTCCAACGATGCGAACCCCAGCTTCGGTTTTGTACTTCTTTCGGTCTTTATCGGTCAGGTTCTTCACTTGAAGCCCTAATCCGGGAACGATAGCGGTAGTAATCTTAGTCAATACTACGGGAAGCGTCATTTCTTCCCCATCCCTTTTCACCGTAACTTCAATCTTATCGCCCGGTTTTTTGGTGGATAGATATCCGGACAGGTCGGGAAACTTGCGTACCGTGATATCATCGACCCGCTTTATAACATCTCCTTCGCGGAGATCAGCTTCCGCGGCCCCGGTATCTTCCTGCACCTCGTCGATATAGACCCCTTCGATGTCATTGATTCCTTTTTCGACGGCATAGGGCGTATTCAGGGGAATGGTCTGAACCCCAAGAATGCCTTTTTGTACGTTCCCGAACTCCATAATATCCTCGACCACTTTTTTCGCAATGTTGCTGGGTACGGCGAAGGAATATCCCACGTACGAACCGGTCTGGGACGTAATTGCAGTGTTGATGCCCACAAGGTCTCCATTAGTGTTGACCAAAGCACCGCCACTGTTACCGGGATTTACTGCAGCATCGGTCTGAATGAACGATTGGTTGCGGCCCATCTGCAGGTCGCGCGCTTTGGCGCTGACGATACCGGCCGTAACGGTCGAGGTCAGATCAAACGGGTTGCCCACGGCCAATACCCACTCCCCGATTTTAATGGTATCGGAATCTCCGAACGCCAAATAAGGTAGTTCCCCTTCGGCTTCGATTTTGATTAACGCGATATCCGAATTCGGATCGGTACCGACCAGTTCGGCATCGTAGGTCTTGTTGTTGTTGAGTGTCACCTGCAACTGGCTGGCGTTGTCGATAACATGGTTGTTGGTGACGATGTATCCGTCCTGGGATATAATGACCCCCGAACCGGTACCTATCTGGGCACGTTCGCGCCCGCTGCCCTGACCATAGAAAAATTCCATCATGGGCGACTGCGAACGGCTCACGGTCTTATTTTTGACATGTACCACCGCGTTGACCGTTGTTTCGGCGGCCATAGTGAAATCGACATCGTTGATACCGGCACCTTTGGCCGAAGTAGGGGTAAAGCTGGTCTCGAACACCGGGGTCTCCGAATCTCCGGTAATGAAAGCGTACTGGTCGTTATCAAAGAAATAAACGTAGGCCCCCAAGGTCATCGCACCAGCGACGACGGCGACCAGAAATGTACTTGCAATCCTTTTCATATGTTATTTGATTTTTGATATGAAGTCCATCTGACTTCTATTTGTTAAAATTAGTATTTTGCCGTAGTACCGAGAAGTCCTCACATCCTCTTTAACTGGTTTTTAACTGCTAAAGGACTCTTAATTCGATGATTCCCGATGCCCATGCATCCTCATAAATCGAACCCCTCGCCGCTAGCTTCGGAAGTATATTATCTTATATTTGTCCCTCCAATTCGAAGCATGAAGATTCCGTTTTTCAAATACCAGGGTACCGGCAACGATTTTGTACTTATCGATAATCGACAGCAGGTATTTTCCAAAAATGATGCCAAGCTGATCCGGTCGCTCTGTGATCGTAGGTTCGGCATCGGGGCAGACGGACTTATCGCGCTTGAAAATGACGATCTGACAGATTTTAGGATGGTCTATTTTAATGCGGACGGCCGTGAGGGCAGTTTGTGCGGTAATGGCGGACGATGTACTGTGGCCTTTGCAAACTTTCTGGGGATAATCAATGGTGAGGCCACCTTTAATGCCGTGGATGGAAATCATACCGCGGAAATCGACGGATCTACGGTAAGCCTTGCCATGCAGGATGTATCGGAAATACGACAAAGACAGGGTGCCCTATTTCTGGATACCGGTTCGCCGCATCACGTTCAATTGGTGAAAGATTTAGTGGATTTTCAGGTGGTCAAGGAAGGAAAGAAACTACGGTACGGGGTGTATGGAGAATCCGGAAGCAATATTAATTTTGTGGAGCAGCTCGACGATGACTCCTTCTCAGTGAGGACTTACGAAAGAGGAGTGGAAGACGAGACCCTCTCCTGCGGCACCGGAGTCACGGCGGTGGCGCTGGCGATGTACCATTCCGGAAAGACCCAAGCTACCTCGGTCAAAATCAAGACGCGGGGCGGCGAACTTCAAGTGGATTTTGAAAAGAAGGATGGTACTTATAGGAATATTAAATTAATAGGTCCGGCCGAACAGGTTTTCCAAGGCGAGATCGAATGTTGAGTTTGCAGGGGGAACATATCCGGCTAAGGGCCTTGGAACCCGAAGACCTTGATTTTTTATACGAACTAGAAAACAAGACCGCAATCTGGGAGATAAGCGGAACGACTACGCCCTATTCCAAAGGGGTCTTAAAAAAGTATCTGGAAAACGCGCATCTTGATATTTATGAGGTAAAGCAACTGAGATTGGCGATTTGTCGGGGCGGCGATGGTCTTGAAAAAAGGCCGTTTTCCGGAAGAACATCGGAAGCGGGCAGGGCCAGTGGGTTACGCTCATCAAAGGGTCCAGAAGCGACCAGTGCACCCGATGAAATGAAAGGGCGAGATGAAGCAGATGAGTACAATGAACCCTTAGGCCTGATCGACCTGTTCGATTTTGACCCTAAGAACCGTCGCACGGGATTGGGCATCATCGTACTAGAGAAAGAAAACAGGAATAGGGGCATCGGGTCGGAGACCATCCGCCTTCTGACCGAATATGCCTTTTCCGTACTGGACCTCAGGCAGGTCTATGCCAATGTCATCGAAGGAAACAGCGCTAGTGTGCACCTTTTCGAAAAATTGGGCTTCGAAAGGGCAGGTGTCAAAAAGGACTGGATTTTTTCCAAAGGAATTTATAAGGATGAAATCCTTTATCAAAAACGGAACGTCCAACCATAAAGATTAAATACATCTTATAACCATCTAATACAACGTCGATGTATATCCGAAAAATCTTAGTATTTATTTTGCTTGCCGGGCTGGTCGTGGGCGGAATCTTCGCCTACAGGATTTACGATGCGATACTGGTACCCAACACCAGTTTTGACAATGAGGAGGCCTTTGTTTACATCCCTTCGGAAGCCAGTTTCGACCAGGTCGAGGAACAATTGGAACCGCTGTTGGACGATATGGATACCTTTCGGCAAGTTTCCGACCGCAAAGGTTACACCGAAAACATAAAAGCAGGAAAATATGCGATCAAAAAAGGGATGAACAACAATGAAATAATCAATTCCCTCCGCAGCGGAAACGTTCCGATTAAAGTGGCGTTCAATAATCAGGAAACAGTGGCAGATCTGGCAGGAAGGGTGGCACTTCAGATCGAACCGGACAGCCTCGCCCTCTTAAATGCAATGAACGACCCAGCTTTCCTTAAGGCCAATGACTTCGATGCCGATACCAAACTGGCCATGTATGTGCCCAACAGCTACGAATTTTTCTGGAATACCTCTGCCGAGGCCTTCCGTGATCGGATGCTTAAAGAATACAACCGGTTTTGGACCGAAGAACGTCTTGAAAAAGCGAAGGCCATGGGGCTGACACCGCCCAAAGTGGTCGCCTTGGCATCGATAGTACATAAAGAGACCGCCAAGGTCGAAGAGCGGCCACGGGTCGCCGGACTCTACTTGAACCGCGTCCGCTCCGGGATGTTGCTGCAAGCGGACCCCACTGTTATTTATGCCATTAAGGAACAGACCGGAAATTTCGATACCATCATCAAAAGGGTGCTGTACAAGGATTTGGAAATGGATTCCCCCTACAACACCTATAAATATGCTGGTGTACCGCCCGGCCCGATTACCATGCCCGATATTTCGGCCGTCAACGCGGTCTTGAATCCCGAAAAACACGATTACCTTTATATGGTGGCCGACGTAGAGAATTTCGGATTTCACAAGTTTGCAAAGACCATGGCGCAGCATAACCGGAATAAAGTGCAGTACATCCGGTGGATCAATGAGCAGAAAATCAAGAGATAGGTTCGTTCATCGCGTTTCGGGTACCAATCGACCAAAAACTGCTTTTTTTAACAAAGCCTTGTCGAAACAGAGACCAGATCCGGTCTATATTTGTCCCAGAAATCTAAGCGGCATTTTCTATTTTGAAGGTCAATCTTTAGAATCTAGATTACCACCGAGCATTTTTATAAGGTTCGGTATAAGGCTTTTAAAGATTCGTCCGAAAGAAATAGAGCTTAAGTCTTAGGAAAAATCAAGTATGAGAAAGTGGACGATTATTTCGAGTCCCCTTATCATTACCTGTATCCTTCTGAGTTTCTCCTTTCAACCTGAAAAGGTCGAAGTGCCCGAAAGCCTGAAGGTAGAACAACCTACTGAAGTCTTGTTCCCCAAAAACAAGATTTCGCATGTGCCGACGTTAATGGCTCCCCCGTTTTTGGGCAGCTCGTACATCGGTTTTAAGGAAGCCCTGGCCTTTAAAGAGTCCCAAGGCAACTATTTTTCAATCAATACCCTAGGCTATCTGGGCAAATACCAGTTCGGTATCGGTACCTTGGAGCTGATGGGGGTTCGCAACGCGAGTCGTTTTTTGAACGATCCGGTACTGCAAGAACAGGCGTTCCATACCAATATCGCCCGCAACAAATGGATTCTGAGAAGGGATATCGAACGCTTTGTCGGTGAAGACATCGGCGGCATTGAAATCACCGAATCCGGTATGTTGGCCGCGGCCCATTTAGCAGGTGCGGGCAATGTCAAGAGATACCTTCGTTCTTGGGGTGCCTTCGACGTGGCGGACAGCTACGGTACCAATATTGCCAAATACATGAAAAAGTTCTCCGGATACGATGTTTCGCACATTCCGATGAAACGGAATCCGAAAATATTGCGGTTCGATCCGAAC